>CAZAWL010000081.1:0-8545 GCA_964488705.1 uncultured Sphingopyxis sp. | reverse complement strand
CTTCATTCGAGGTTATGCCCAGCCCGGCCCCGGGAATATCGGGAATGGAGGGGCGCGCACCCGTCGCGATCAGGATATGCTGCGCGCTGACCGTCGTGCCGTCGGCGAGCGCGATGCGATGCGGCGCGGCGATGGTGGCACGCTGGGCAAAGAGCGTGACGGCGTTATTGTCGAGCGTCTGGCCATAGAGCCCTTCGAGCCGGTCGACCTCCGCCGCAACATTATCGCGCAACGTTGGCCAGTCGAACCGCGCGCCCGACGTATCCCAGCCAAAACGGCGCGCATCGGCCAGATCTTCGGCGAAGTGCGAGCCATAGACCAACAATTTCTTGGGCACGCAGCCGCGGATCACGCATGTGCCGCCGACACGATATTCCTCGGCAATCGCAACGCGCGCGCCATGTGCGGCCGCTATGCGGGCAGCGCGCACGCCACCCGAGCCCGCGCCGATCACGAACAAATCATAGTCATGGTCTGACATGGTCAGCCCTCCTCCAAATGTGCGCCGAACGCCGCGTCGAGCAATGCCCGGGTTGCGCTGTCGAACGTGACGTCGCCGTCGCCATCGATAGCCTTGGCCATTTCCTTGCCCAGTTCGACCCCGAACTGGTCGAACGCATTAATGCCCAGCATGACCGCATTTGCAAAAGTGCGATGCTCGTAAAAGGCGATGAGGGCACCCAGTGATGCCGGATCGACGCGGTCCATCAGGATGGTCGTCGACGGCCGGTTGCCCGGGTAATCGCGCGCCGGGTCGTCGGCGTTGGATCGACCTGTCATCAACGCGGCACCCTGCGCAATGCAATTACCCAACAGCGTCAGATGATGGTCGGGGTCGAGGTCATGGTCCGGCGCGATTGCCGCAACAAACTCGACCGGAATCTGGTGGGTGCCCTGATGCAATAGCTGGAACACCGCGTGCTGCGCATCGGTGCCGACGCCGCCCCAAGTGACCGGCGCGGTGTGCCGCCCCACCGGAGCGCCCGCGACAGTCACTCGCTTGCCGTTCGATTCCATTTCGAGCTGTTGCAGATAATCGGGCAGCAGCCGCAGCCGTTCGTCATAGGCAAAGACGGCACGCGTCGCGCAACCCAGACGCTGGCTGTGCAGCAGGTCGGCAAAGGCTGCGAGCACCGGTACGTTTTCGAGCCACGGCGTCACGCGAAAATGCCGGTCCATCATCGCCGCGCCCTCCAGCAGTTGAGCAAAGCCATCCCAGCCCAGTGCCAGCGCGGCAGGAAAGCCGATGGAAGACCAGAGTGAATAACGGCCGCCGACGCTCTCCGCAAAGGGGAGCACGCGGGTTTCATCAATGCCCCACTCGACCGCTTTTTCAGGTTTTGCGGTCAGCGCGATGCAGCGGCCCATCGGGTCGGGCACGCCTGCCGCCTCCAGCCAGTTCAGGGCCGAGCTGGCGTTGAGCAGCGTTTCGCTGGTGGTAAAAGTTTTCGACGCGATGGCGACCATCGTTTTTTCCGGCGCAAATCGCGCAAACACCTCCGCCAACGCGGCACCATCGACATTGGACACCACCGCCACATCGCATCGCGCATCGGCGCGCGCCAGGGCGTCGATCAACAGTTTCGGGCCCAGCGCCGACCCGCCGATGCCGATGTGCAGCAGATGCTTCACCTCGCCAAATACGCCGGCATCAATAGCGTCGACCAATGTCCGCATCCGTTGATGCAAAGCGTGCGAGCGCGCGACACTTTCTGCGGCGCCCTCACCCCGTTCGGCGCTGTGTTCGACGGCACGCTGTTCCGTCACATTGACGATCGCACCGGCGAACATGGCCCGCCGCGCCTCGTCCAGACCGGCGGCATCGGCAAGAGCCGCAAAGGCATGCAGCGCGTCCATGTCCATGTGCGTCTTGGCCCAGTCAAACCGGATGCCGGCGACATGCTTGACCAGTGCAGCGTTGCGCCCGCCCGGGTCTGACGCAATCAGTTGGTCGAGCCGTGCCAGTTCCAACTGGTCGATGCGTTTCCAGGCGCCATGCGTGTCCATTATTCCTGCCTCCTGTAGCTGGGGGACCTAGAGTGATTTCGAGTGAGGCGGAAACACCGAACCGCTCGGAAATCGCGTAATAGCACGGACAGCGGGCCGCGATTGTGATTCAATCAAAATCGGACGCGGTCTAGAGTGATGCGCCACGATGTAAAGCGGCTTTGCTTGACCTGTCTGTCCGCAAGCCGCAAAGCCCCGGCATGGCCAGCGAAAGTCCAGAATTTCCCGATCATATGAATGACGTTATGCCCTTGTCGCCGGGTGAGGACGAATCGACCCAGACCGGCATCGCAAGGGAAATCTGGGACTTTACCCGATTCATCATGACGTTCGCGCTGCTGGTGTTCGTCATCCGCAGTTTCTTGATCTCGTCCTTCAACATTCCGTCCGAATCGATGCAGCCGCGGCTGTTGATTGGTGACTATCTGTTCGTCAACAAGGCCGCCTATGGTTACACGCGGCATAGCCTGCCGTTCAGTATGCCATTGATTTCGGGGCGCTGGTTCGCGCGCCAGCCAGAAGCCGGCGACGTTGTCGTTTTCAAGGCGCCGCCCGACAATGATGTCGACTATATCAAGCGCGTCATCGGATTGCCTGGCGACAGGATCCAGATTGTCGACGGCATTGTGCGCATCAACGATGTGCCTGTGCGCCGTCGCCGCATCGCCGACCTCATCATTCCGGCCAGCGAAAACATGGTCCGCGAGAGCTTTGGCAACCCCTGTTTCCGCCCCGCTTTCGAAGAGGAGGACGCGGCAGGCCAGCTATTCTGCCGCTATCCGCGCTTTGTTGAAACGCTGCCGAACGGGCGCAGCTATGCTGTGCTCGACCTCATCCTCGGGGACGCCGACACGACGGGTGTCTATGAAGTCCCCGCCGGTCACCTGTTCCTGATGGGTGATAATCGCGACCGCAGCCAGGACAGCCGGTTTCCGGCCATTACCAATGTCGGCATCGGCATGGTCCCCGAAGACAATCTGGTCGGCGAAGCGCTGGTCACCATCTTTTCGACGGACGGGTCGGCGCGCTGGTACAACCCGCTGAGCTGGTTCACCGCCACACGCTGGCAGCGCATTGGAGAAGGGTTTTGACCGGCCCTTCGACAACGGCATTCATAGCCAGCCTCGGTTATGCGGCGCGCGACCCCGGCCTGTTCGTTCAGGCGCTGACGCATGGCAGCCATGGAGAGGGTAACCGCAAAGGTGGCGCCGACTATCAGCGCCTCGAGTTCCTCGGCGATCGGGTGCTCGGCCTCGTTTGCGCAGAGGCGCTGTTCACACGGCACATCGCTGCGCAGGAAGGCGAGCTGTCGCATCGCCTGAACCGTCTGGTGTCACGCGCCACCTGTGCCGAGGTGGCCCGGTCGATCAACCTCGCGCCGCAGGTGCGGCTTGGCAAGCAGGCGCGCGACGATGGCGCACGCGATAGCGATAATGTGCTCGGCGACGTCATAGAGGCGATTATCGGCGCCATCTTTATCGATTCCGGATTGGACGCGGCACGGCAGTTCATCCTGAACCATTGGGACGATCGCTTTAACGACACCCCCGCCGATGTGCGCCATCCCAAATCGGTGCTGCTTGAATGGGCTGCGCAGCATCGCCACAAACCGCCCGTCTATGCCGTCGTGCGGCGCGACGGGCCAGATCATGCGCCGCGATTTACCGTGTCCGTCACAATCAATATGGTCGGCGAGGCAAGCGCCGACGGCGCCAGCAAACAGGAGGCGGAGAAGAATGCCGCATCGGCACTGATGACCAAATTGGGCATTGCCTCATGACCCGCCGTTGCGGTTTTGTCGCCGTTGTCGGCGCACCCAACGCGGGCAAATCGACGCTGGTCAATGCGCTGGTGGGGCAGAAGGTCGCGATTACCAGCGCAAAGGCGCAAACCACGCGTACACGGCTGATGGGCATTGCCATGGCGGGCGATGCGCAGTTGCTGCTCATCGATACGCCCGGCCTGTTCACGCCAGCGCGACGGCTCGACCGTGCGATGGTGGCGGCCGCCTGGAACGGGGCCGAAGGAGCCGACGCGATATTGTTCGTCGTCGATGCCAAGACGGGGGTAACCAAAAGGCTCGATCCCATTCTGGCGGCATTGGCCGAACGTTCCGAACCGAAAATCCTCGTCCTGAACAAGGTTGACGCAGTGGCAAAGGAACCGCTGCTCGCGCTGGCCGATGCGCTTGGCGGGCGGGTTGTGTTCGAGGAGATATTTTTCGTCAGCGCGACCGAGGGCGACGGCGTCGAAGGTCTCAAGTCACAGCTGGTGGCCAAGCTGCCCGAGGGTGAGTGGCACTTTCCCGAGGATGAAGTCAGTGACGCGCCGGAGCGGATGTTGGCCGCAGAAATCACGCGCGAGCAGTTGTACCGGCAATTGCACCAGGAATTGCCCTACGCATCGACCGTCGCGACGGAAAAATTCACCAGCCGCAGCGACGGGTCGATAGAGATTCACCAGCAAATCCTGGTTGAGCGCGAAACGCAGCGCGCCATCATCCTGGGTAAAGGCGGCGCACGCATTCGTGCCATCGGCACAGCGGCGCGCGAGGAAATCGGCCGACAGCTCGACCGCAAATGCCACCTGTTACTGCACGTAAAGGTCAAGCCGGACTGGGCCGACGACCGAAGCGTCTATCGCGATATGGGGCTGGACTGGGTCGACTGAAGATTTCCCTGCCCCTTGTGGCAGAACCATTAGCGGCTGATGACCTTAGAATAATTCGTCATTGCGACCCCGGCGTCGAGCCGGGGGAAGCAATCCGGCAGCAACCAACCGGATTGCCGCGTCGCCCCTTAACAAGTCCGGGTCTCCTCGCAATGACAGCATTGTTTCCGCAAAGCACCAGTGACTAAGCCGCCGGTTTCTTCGCCGCCGCCTTGCGCGGTTTAGCCGCTGGTTTGGCTTTGCTCTTCGTGACTGTCTTACGAGATACCGCCTTGCCCTTTTTCGGCTTGCCGCCGCCCTTCGCGATTTTTGCGTCAATCAGGGCCACGGCCTCTTCGATGGTGATCGCATCCTTGTCGGCGCTTTTCGGCAATGTCGCGTGGGTGGTGCCGTCGCTGACATAGGGGCCGAAGCGACCGTCCATCACCTTTATCGTCAATCCGCTCGCGGGGTGTGCGCCAAGCTCCTTCCCACTCCCACGTGCCGGTCGGCCACCGCGGGCATTGCCCTCTGCAATTCTGGTGACGGCCGCGTTCATCCCGATCTCGAGGACATCGGCAGTACTGGAAAGCTTGGTATATTTGCCGTCATGCAGCAAATAGGGCCCGTAACGTCCCAGACCGGCCAATATCTCCTTGCCGCTCTCCGGATGGTCTCCAACCAAGCGCGGCAGGGCCAGCAGTCTGAGCGCGAGATCAAGGTCGAGCGTCGCTGCTACGTCTGCGGGTATCGACGACCGTTTGGCGTCCTTGCCGTCGCCCAACTGGACATAAGGGCCAAAGCGGCCGGCCTTGCGCACCACTGCCAGACCGCTGTCCGGATCCTGCCCCAAATCGGCCTCACCCTCGGCATCGGCATCATCGCCCTGCGCGAAACGGCGCGTGAATTTGCAGTCGGGGTAGTTTGAACAGGCCACAAAGCTGCCAAAGCGGCCCCCGCGCAGCGCCAGGCGACCACCCTCACACTTTGGGCATCGCCGGGGGTCGGAGCCGTCACCCTTGTCCGGGAACAGCCAAGGGCCAAGAAACGCGTCGAGCGCCAGTGTCACGTCGGACGGTTTCTGTTCCATCACCTCCACGGTACGCGGCTTGAAATCCTTCCAGAAATCGCCGAGCATTTGCTGCCAATTGGCGCGGCCACCCGATACGTCGTCGAGTTCTTCCTCAAGACCGGCGGTAAAGTCATAGCTGACATAGCGTTCGAAATACCGTTCCAGAAATGCGGTCAGCAGCCGCCCGCTCTCTGCCGGTGTGAAACGGTTTCGCTCGACATGGACATAGGCACGATCCTTGAGCACCTGGATCGTCGAGGCATAGGTTGACGGGCGACCGATGCCGAGTTCCTCTAGCCGTTTGACGAGGCTTGCTTCGGAAAATCGGGGCGGCGGCTGCGTGAAATGCTGTTCGGCATCGACACCAAGGATCGCCGGCGTGTCGCCGATGGACAATGGCGGCAACAGCCGTGCATCATCGTCATCGCTATCGTCGCGACCCTCCTCATACAGCGCGAGATAGCCCGGAAAGCGCACCACCTGCCCCGTCGCCCGCAGCCCGATTTGGCCGGTCCCGTCGGCGAAGTCGACGCTCGTGCGTTCAAGCCGGGCAGACGCCATCTGGCTCGCCATCGCGCGCTTATAGATGAGTTCATACAGGCGCGCATGATCGCCACTGCCCGCCGACGACCGGCCAAATTCTGTCGGCCTGATCGCCTCGTGCGCTTCCTGCGCATTTTTCGCTTTGGTCTGGTATTGCCGCGGCTTGTCGGGGACATAGCCACCGTCATAGCGTTCTGCGATGGCGCGACGGGCAGCCGCAATGGCGCTGCCGTCCATCTGCACACCGTCGGTCCGCATATAAGTGATCAGCCCGTCCTCATACAGACCCTGTGCCACGCGCATGGTGTGGCTGGCCGAAAAGCCGAGCTTGCGCGCGGCCTCCTGTTGCAGAGAGCTGGTCGTAAACGGCGGCGGCGGGTTGCGCGTCAGTGGTTTGACGTCGACAGCGGTTACAGTGAAACGCCCGTTCGCGACGGCCAATCGGGCGCGTTCGGCAGTCGTGCCGTCGCCGATGGACTGGCGGTCGATCTTTTCGCCCTCGAAGCGGGACAGACGTGCCGTGAACGGGGTGCCATCCTGCTCAAGCCGGGCCGCCACCGACCAATATTCAACCGGCCTGAACGCCTCTATTTCCCGCTCGCGGTCGACGATGATCCGCAATGCCACTGACTGAACGCGGCCGGCGGATTTCGCGCCGGGCAATTTACGCCACAGCACCGGCGACAGGGTAAAGCCGACCAGATAGTCCAGCGCACGGCGCGCACGGTAAGCATCGATCAAGTCATCGTCGAGCCCGCGCGGACGGGCCATCGCATCGGTCACCGCCGCCTTGGTGATCGCATTGAACGTCACCCGATCAACTTTTGCCGGCAGCGCCTTTTTCTGACGCAGCACTTCCTGCACGTGCCAGCTGATCGCCTCCCCCTCCCGATCAGGGTCGGTCGCGAGGATCAGCCGGTCGGCGCCCTTGGCCGCATCGGCAATTTCCTTCATCCGCTTGGCCTTGTCGGCATAGCCTTCCCACAGCATGGCGAATCCATTGTCCGGATCCACCGACCCGTCACGCGGCGGCAGGTCGCGGATATGGCCGTAAGAGGCCAGGACGCGAAAATCGCGGCCCAGATAACTCTCGATGGTTTTGGCTTTGGCGGGGGATTCAACGATGACCAGCTGCATTGGCGAAAAACATGTCCTTACGTGCGTACGCATAGGGTGCGTCGAATCTGGCGACCGTCAAGCGCAATTTCGGACGGCGCGCAAGCACATGACGTTTTCGAATGGCGCGGGCACTATCGGGCCTGCCCGACAGGACCGGTTATTGAGCGGGCTCATCCTTGCCGAAATCGGCAGGGAGGATACAGCGGCCAGCGTCCTGTTGACCGACCGAACGGATGATCTCGTCCTGTGCCGGTTCTATCCTGCGTCCGGAAATCTGGCTGGCGATGACCCGCCGAATCAGCGCATCGAGCCGCGTAACAAAATAGCAATCGATCGCCGGCGCGGCATGCGGATTTCCAACGCCGCTATCGTCAGTCAGGAACAGATATCGCGACTGGGTCAGGGCCGCCATGCCGCGCATGGCATATTCTGCGCGATCCGCGACGCCTGACGCTGCGACGGGGATGATGTGCACGCGACGATGGCGGGCCACCTCCGCTGCATTCCATGTCCGTCGGAACAAATTGTCATGCGGTGGCGCATCGGCGACGAGGAGCATCGATTTGATCGCATCGGGCCGCCAGCTTTGATCCATCGCGCGGATCAGCGCCTGGTCCATCGCCTCGGGATAGTCACCGCCGCCCTGTGCGTTTTGCTGTGCCAGCGTACCGTCAATGCGCGCCATATCGCGGTCAAAGGCGATGGTGCGGGTGACATAGGCGTCGCCAGTGTCGCGGTAGAAAACAAAGCCGACACGGATGTCCATGCCGCGATGCTGGCTGTGAATTGCGCTGACGATGCCGCGCAATTCGGATTGCAGATAGCGGATTTCATCGCCCATCGACCCGGTCGTGTCGATGACCAGCATCAGGTCGAGCTTGTCCGGCGATCGCGCGCCGGTGACGGTGTTGATGGTCACGTCCTGACCACCTGCGGCATCGGATATGGCGACCTGGCGTGCCCCACCCTGCCAGCGGCCATCCTGCCGGACGCGGATGCTGACCTGAGAACTAAGCCGGTCGACCGCAGGAAAGAATACGACTTTGCCGTCGCCTTGCGTGGCCAGCGTGATCGCATTGCCATCGGCGCACGTCAGCACGACGTCAGCGAACGGAACCGGACGCCCCGCATTGTCGCGCACGGCGACTGTCAGCA
>CAZAWL010000080.1:4194-8600 GCA_964488705.1 uncultured Sphingopyxis sp. | reverse complement strand
GCCCATTCTGGCGGGTTGCTTTGTGCTGGACGAAGCGGATGCACAGGACAGCAGGCAGGTCGCCAGCGAGGCGCCGGCCGATGTCGCAGCGAACCGCGCGCAGGAGGTGATAGCGGCAGAGCGGGCCTTTTCCGCGCGGGCGGGCCGCGAGGGACAGCGGACGGCGTTTCGCGCTACGGCTGCGCCGAACGCCTATATGTTCACGCCGGACCCGGTGATGGCGCAGCAATGGCTTGCGCGTCGCCCGGACCCGTCCGAGTCGGTGGTCTGGTGGCCGGAGCGTATCATTATCGCCTGCGACGGCAGCCTCGCTGCGTCGCTGGGCGGCGCGCGCTGGCCGGGCGGGCGCTACAGCCGCTTTATCACCATCTGGCAGAGGCAGGCAGATGGCACGTGGCACTGGCTGGCGGATGATGGTGCCGATGTGGCCGGGCCGCTCGTCGAGCCTGCGGACGTCGCGATTGAGGCGGCGGATTGCCCCGGTGCGATTGGCCCCGAACCACAGCCGATAGCGGAGGGACAACCCGCCGGCGCATCGACCGACCAGACGCTGTTGTGGGACTGGGTCACCACGCCGGCGCAGCGCGGTTTGCGCGTTACGATCTGGATCGGGACGCGCTACGCCGTGTCCCATCAGCCGGATCGGGCGGCACCATGATCGACCTTTTCATTTCCGCATTCGTGACGCTGTTCGTGGTCATCGACCCGCCCGGTTGCGCGCCGATTTATGCCAGCCTTACTGCGGGCGCGACCGACCGGCAGCGGCGCGTCATGGCGATTCGCGCGACGATCATCGCCGGGCTCATCCTGCTCTTTTTTGCGGTGCTTGGCGAAGCGGTGCTGAACGCGCTGCATATCGACCTCAACAGTTTCCGGATCGCCGGCGGCATCATGTTGTTCATCATCGCTGTCGACATGGTGTTTGAAAAGCGCACCGAACGGCGCGAACAGCGCGCGGAAAAAATCATCGCCACGCCCGAGGTGGAGGATGTTTCCGTCTTTCCCATGGCGATGCCGATGATTGCCGGTCCGGGTTCGATCGCGTCGGTCATGCTGCTGGTGTCGCAGAATAACGGACTTGATCGGGCGTTCGTGATCTTTGCCGCGCTCATCTTGGTGTTGGCGATGACGCTCGTCGCGCTGATCGCCGCCGGGCCATTGATGCGGCTGATGGGCGCCAAATCCGAAGCGGTCATCACCCGCTTGCTCGGCGTCTTGCTGGCGGCGTTGGCCGCCCAATTCGTGATTGACGGGCTGAAGGCCAGTTTCCCGGCCTTCAGCTGAGTCATCGGTCGGTTAACTGCGCGCGGCAGCGACATCGCCCTCGGTGACCGGAGAGATGCGGATTTCAACCCGACGGTTACAGCGCAGGCCGGCGGCGTCGGTTTCGGCGCATTTCAGCTGGCTTTCGCCAAAGCCGCGCGCAGCGATGCGTGCTGCCTGGACCCCGCGCGACGACAGATAGCCGGATACGGACGAGGCACGGCGTTCCGACAGCGATTGGTTATAGCTGTCGCTGCCGCGTGAATCGGTATGTCCGTAAATGTCGATATAGGTGCTGGGGTAATCACGCAGCGTCGCCGCCACCTGATCCAGCGACGATTGAAATTGCGGCTGGACGCTGGCGCTTGCCGTTTCAAAAGTCACGTCGCCGGGCATGTTGAGTACCAGCTGGTCGCCCTGGCGCTCCACCTCGATGCCGGTACCGGCCGTGCGTTCGCGCATCTGACGTTCCTGACGGTCCATATAGGCGCCGATGCCGGCCCCCGCCACGGCACCGATGCCGGCGCCGACAATGCGTTCGGTGCGGTCGCGCCGCCCGCCGACGAGATCGCCGAGCAGATACCCGCCCGCCGCGCCCAATACGCCGCCGATTGCTGCACGCGATACGCGCTGCTCGCCTGTTTCGGGGTTGGTTACGCAGCCGCTGACCGTAACAGCCAGCAGTGCACCGACGGCGAAGGTCCGCATGAGCAGGGGATTTGGGTTCGTCATAAATTGATCCTTATGTTCTTGTGCGACAAAAGCGCCGTTGGTGAATGGCACTACCACACATAACCCAAGATGAACGGCCCAAATGACGGCGCACGCGCTGTGCGAGCGGTACACTTACACCAGCAGTGGTGACGACTTGCCACCGGTCGACTGCCTGCGATATAACATGGACATGCCGGTCAGCGGGTACCGCCCGCGCCGGTTCCTCTACAGGCGGAGCCATTGACAGAATTTCCGTGGGGCGATGTCGCCATCATCATCGTGCTGGTGATCATCAACGGGCTGCTTTCCATGTCCGAACTGGCGATCGTTTCATCGCGTCGCCCGCGGCTGGAGGCGATGGTGCGGCGCGGCAGCAAGGGCGCCGCCGCAGCCATGGCGCTGGGCATGGAGCCGGGCCGGTTCCTGTCGACGGTGCAGATCGGCATAACCCTGGTGGGGATCATTGCCGGGGCCTATTCCGGGGCCTCGCTCGGCGGCCCGGTCGCGTCGCTGATCCAGGACAATTTCACTATGTCCCCGGACATGGCGCAAACGCTTGCCTTTGCGCTGGTGATTTCCGTGACAACCTATTTGTCGCTGATCGTGGGCGAACTGGTACCGAAACAATTTGCACTGCGCGGGCCGGAGCCGATCGCCGCCTTTGCTGCCATTCCGATGCAATGGCTGGCGCGGATCACCGCGCCGATCGTCTGGGTGCTCGACGGGTCGAGTGCATTGGTGTTCGCGGCGCTGGGCCTCAACCGGGAGAGTGAGGATAAGGTCACGGCCGAGGAGCTGCATCTGGTTGTTGCCGAAGCCTCCCGATCCGGGGTTATCGAGGAAAGCGAACGGGCGATCATCTCTGGCGTCGTCCGGCTGGCGGATCGGCCGGTCCGCGAAGTCATGACACCGCGAACGGAGGTCGACTGGATCGACGTCAGCGCGGACGCACAGGCGGTACGCGAACGAATGCTCGCCACCCCGCATAGCCGCATCCCGATTGGTGACGGGTCGGTCGATGCGCTGATCGGCATCGTGCAGGCGCGCGATATTGCAGTGGCCCTGTTTCGGGGGGAAAGCATCGACCTGCGCCGGTTGATGCGCAAGGCCGCCGTGGTTCCTGACCAGCTCGACGCGATGGATGCGTTGACGGCGCTGCGCGGCGCTGATGTGCCGATGCTGTTCGTCCATGACGAATATGGCCATTTTGACGGACTTGTGACGCCCGCCGACCTGATCTCTGCCATCGCCGGCGATTTTGCGTCCGATCAGGATCTGGGCACCGACCCGCCCTTTGTCGACCGCAGTGATGGCAGCCTGCTGGTATCCGGCTCCGCGCCCGCCGACGCGATGGCCGAACGGCTGGGCTTCGATCTGCCCGAGGAACGGGATTATGCGACGGCGGCGGGCTTTGCCCTCGCGCTGTTCCGCCGATTGCCCGTTGTGGGCGACGCGCTCGATCATCGCGGCTGGCGTATCGAAATTATCGATATGGACGGGCGAAAGATTGACAAGCTTTTGGTGACGCCAATCGCGCCGCCGCCCGACCCCGACTAGACCGCGTTCGATTTTGAATGAATCAAAATCGCGGCCCAGCATCCTTGTTTTCCGCGATTTGTGCGTTGCACGCATTCTGCCCCCGAGCCGTTCGGTGTTTCCACCTCACTCGAAATCGCTCTAGTCACGACGGGGGCTTTGCGGCCGGTCTATCGGTTTTCGCTGCCTAGTGCGCCGAATTTGGCAGCAAAGGCGGCATGGTCACCCGACGCCAGCAACGCTGCCTGTTCGACCCACGCGTCACGCGTGATGCGGCCCTTGAATGTGCCGAGAAAACGGTCGACTTCGGCAATCTCGCCCTCGCCCCACGCCGCAATCTGGTCGAACCGCGTGACGCCCAGAGAGGTGAGCAGGCTATTGAGTTTCGGGCCGACACCCTTGATCAGGCTCAGATCGTCGGGCGCGCCGACGGCAGCAGCGATGGCGGGCCGATCATCGCTGGCGGCGGCGACAGGGGCGCGTTCCGGCACTGGCGCGGTGAAACTGACGGGCTGGGCGAGGTCGATCTTTGGCTTGGCGGGCTCCAGCCGCTCGGGCGGCTTGGCCGGTGCCGCGACATCGTCAATATCCTCGCCGCGCGCAGCTGGCGCGATGCGCAGCCAAATCCACGCTGCCGTCATTACGCCAATGATCAGCGCGATGACGCACAGATACCAATATTCAGCGGCCCAATTCACCATGGTCTTTCCCCAATTTTACGCAGTCTGGTCGATGCCGGGTTCAGCGCGTCGCACGCCGGCCCCATAACAGCCAGCCCAGGCCCACGCCGATCGCAAAAAACAGCATCAGAACCAGCAATGATTCAACCAGTAATGTCATTGGCCATCCCCCGCTGCGGCATTGCTTGCCACCGCAAAACTCGTTCGGCGGTT
>CAZAWL010000080.1:0-4094 GCA_964488705.1 uncultured Sphingopyxis sp. | reverse complement strand
GCGTCGACACTGGTCTGGCACTGGTCGACTTGTGCTGTGGTTGCCGGTGCCTCGTTGCTGGCGGTGCTGGCATCCGTGTCAGTGGCCCACCGCGCCTGCGCCACGCCGGGCACGTCGGCAACCGCCGCGATGAGCCGCGCCCGCGTCGCCTCGTCCGCATCGCCCGAGAGGATCGCGATGCGTTGCAATGCCGGGTCGCGGACAAAGTTGAGCGCAATGCCTACGCCGCCGGCATTGCCCAAAGCGGTGCGGGCGTCGCTGTCGAGTCCGTCGATATAGGCGGCACCCATGCCAAGCCAGCTGTGGCTGGCCATCGCCAGAGCAGCCGTGGCGGCGGCTCCGACAGCGAGTTTGATGAATGCGTGCACCTGTGCCCTCCCTGCACCATATGGCTGGTACCGAGTGACGCTTTATGGCGCATGTACGCGGCGGTGACAATTATGTGCCGGTGCCGCCGCCACTTTCGCGCGCCAATTCGCGCCAGCCAATGTCGCTGCGATAAAAACCGTCGGCAAAATCAACGCGCTTTGCCGCAGCATAGGCCAGGTCGTGTGCGGCGCGCACGGTCGGTCCGCGTGCCGTGACGTTGAGCACCCGGCCGCCGCTGGCGGTCAGGCGCCCGTTCACTTCGGCCGTGCCTGCCTGAAATATCCGGGCTGTTTCCAGGTCGGGCAGCGCGATCAGCCCGCCCGAGGCTGGTTTGTCGGGGTATCCACGGGCCGCGATGACGATCGTCACGGCACAGTCATCGCAAAAGCCATAGTCCGATGGCGGCGCGGCGGCGAGCCGTCCGGTCGCGACCGCCAACATCAGCGCGGCGAGGTCACCGGTATGGCGCATCATCAGCACCTGGCATTCCGGGTCACCAAAACGGCAATTATATTCGATCAGCTTTGGCCCGTCGCTGGTCAGCATCAATCCCGCGTAGAGGACGCCGACATAGGGTGTACCGGCCGCGCGCATGGCCTCGACGGTGGGCAGGATGATGGTGCGCATCACCTGCGCCTCCACATCCGGCGTGACGATGCTGGCGGGCGAATAGGCGCCCATGCCGCCGGTGTTGGGGCCGGTGTCGCCGTCGCCCACACGCTTGTGGTCCTGCGCCGATCCGAAGGGGATGGTCGTGGTGCCGTCGGTCAGCGCGAAAAAACTCGCCTCTTCGCCGGTCATGAATTCTTCGATGACGACTTCTGCGCCAGCCGCGCCAAAGCCGCCATCAAACATATGGTCGATCGCGGCGCGCGCCTCATCCCCCGTTTCGGCGATGATCACGCCTTTGCCTGCGGCCAGACCATCCGCTTTGATGACTACCGGCAGGCCGAACCCGGCGAGCGCCGCCAGCGCGTCTGCCCGGTTGGTGTGCCGTGCATAGGCGGCGGTGGGGATGGCGTTGGCGCTGCACAAATCCTTGACGAAGCCCTTTGACCCCTCAAGCCGGGCAGCCGCCGCGCTGGGGCCGAACACCGGCACGTCGCCCAGCGCATCCGCGATGCCGGCAACCAATGGTCCTTCCGGCCCGACTACGACCATGTCGATCGCCTGATCGACGCAAAATTGCTTGACCGCTGCATGGTCACTGACGTCGATGTCGGCGATGCGCGTGTGCCGGGCGATGCCGGGGTTGCCTGGGGCGGCAAACAGAGTATCGCAACTGGGCGATGCGGCAAGCCGCCAGGCCAGTGCATGTTCGCGGCCGCCTGAACCGATGAGGAGGATGTTCATTGTCGCAACCCGTCTGGAATGGTGCCGATGGCTGACGACGATGTTCGCGACGCCAGTGACCCGGTCGGGCTGGTAGCGCAGCCGCGCGCGGGCGACAATGCCGCACCGCTTAGCGTGGGCGAATTGTCAGTGGCGCTCAAACGGGCGGTCGAACAGGGTTTCGGGCACGTCCGGGTGCGCGGTGAAATGTCCGGTTTCAAGCGGGCGGCATCGGGGCACGTCTATTTCGCGCTCAAGGACGCCGATGCCCTGATTGATGCGGTGATGTGGAAAGGGCAGGCGGCACGGTTGCCCTTTGCCGCCGAGGACGGGCTCGATGTCATCGCCACCGGCAAAGTGACGACCTATCCCGGCCGGTCGAAATATCAGATTGTCGTCGACTCGCTCGAACTGGCCGGCGAAGGCGCATTGCTGGCGCTACTTGAAAAGACCAAGGCGCGGCTGGCGGCAGAAGGGCTGTTCGATCAGGGCCGAAAGCGCAAACTGCCCTATCTGCCGCGCAGCATTGGTGTCGTCACATCACCCACCGGCGCGGTCATACGGGATATTTTGCATCGCCTTGCCGACCGCATGCCGACGCATGTGCTTGTCTGGCCGGTGCTGGTGCAGGGTACGGGCGCCGCCGAACAGATCGCGGCTGCCATCCGCGGTTTTGACGCGCTCGACGGCAGCAACGGGCTGACCCGGCCCGACCTCGTCATCGTTGCCCGCGGCGGCGGTTCGATCGAGGATTTATGGGCGTTCAATGAAGAGGTTGTGGTGCGCGCAGCGGCGCAGTGCACCATCCCGCTCATTTCCGCCGTGGGTCATGAAACCGATACGACATTGATCGACTTTGCTGCCGATATGCGCGCGCCGACGCCGACTGCGGCGGCGGAGCTGGCGGTGCCGGTGCGGGCCATGCTGTCCACCGACATCGGCGAGGCGGGGCTGCGCGCCGAACGCGCATGGGCGCGGTTGCGCGCGCTTGCAGAGGAACGCCTCTCTGCCATTGCCCATCGTCTGCCGCCGCTCGACCGCCTGCTCGCCCCGCAGCGCCAGCGTCTCGACGACATCGGGGAACGGTTGCCCCGCCTGTTCGCTGCGTCCGTCGCGCGGGCGCGGCAGACACTGGCACATCGCGCCGCTGCGCTGCGGCCGGGTCTGCTGGATCAGCCACTGGCACAGTCGCGTGAACGGCTGGACGCGCTGTGGCGGTTGCTCGCCTCGCTCGACCCGCGGCAATTGCTGGCGCGGGGCTATGCGATTGTCCGCGACAATGACGGCAGCGTCATTACCAGCGCCGCCGCTGCACGGGCGGCGGGGGCGATGCAACTGGGTTTCGCCGACGGTGACGTGCCGGTGGCGATTGCCGATGGAACGGCAGCGGCGCGGCCGGTGTCACGCCCCGGCCCCGCACCCAGACGCGCACCGCGCGACGCGGGCAGTACGCCCGATCTGTTCGACTAGGTCCGCTTGCACCCGACCGGCATCGCCCCCGCCCGGCATCGCGGCACTTGCCAGCACCCAACGTAGACGCCACATTACCGTCATGAACTTTGCGCCATTTTCCTCTCCGGCGGGTCGCCTCGCCAAACTTTACTATGCGCCGGGCAGTTATCGCGTGCTGTCGTCCGGCGACCATGTCCTATGCGGACGCAGCGGGGCGGTGATCCCGCTCGATGCCCTGCGTTATTGGTGTCCCGACCGGCAAGAGGCCTATGCCACGGCGGCTATCGCGGTGGAGGCGATCACCGGTCGGCAGCCCGTCGATGAGTTCTGACCCTCAGGTGATGGCGCGGGTGCGGCGTTCTCCGCTCATGCTCGCAGGTGCGACGATGCCGGTCATGGCATTTCTGGCAACCTGCGTCGGGACAGGCGGGGTCCAGCCAAGCGCCGTCGAAGCTGCCGTTCAGCCGGCTGCGCCGGCGGACCATGCGGCGCCCGTCGCGGCCGCCATAACCCCTGCCATCCGTCTCGACACGGCGATTGTTCCCGCTCAGGGTGCGTTGTTGCGCGGCACGATTGCACCGGTCGGCGGCACGTTGACGCTGGACGGTGTGGCCGTGCCAGTGGCCCCTGACGGACAGTTCATCATCGGGCTCGATAGGGACCATGGCGCGACCGCGCTATTGCGATTGGCGTCGCCGGACGGCGCGCCCCCGCTCGAACAGCGTCTCGACGTGCGGCCCGGCAACTGGTCCATCCAGCAGGTCAATGCGCCGGCGCGCGGAGCGGCGTCGAGCGACGCCGATTTCAACCGACGCCGCCCCGGCGAAATCGCCCAAATGGCGGCGGCGCGGCGCACCGTGGTGACCAGCGAGGGCTGGCGCCAGCGCTTCATCTGGCCGGTGCGCGGCAGGTTGCTCGCGCAGTTCGCCGAGCCTTCCAGC
>CAZAWL010000079.1:0-8660 GCA_964488705.1 uncultured Sphingopyxis sp. | reverse complement strand
ATGATCGACGCGTTGCCGCAGCCGCGACATGTGGACATCGACCCGGTTGGTGCCCGGGTCGATATGGAGGTTCCAGACCGCACTGAGCAACGCGGTACGCGACACGGGCCGGTCCGCCCTGCGCGCCAGATGGGCCAACAGGTCAAATTCGCGCAGCGGCATGCTGATGCTCCTGCCCGCGCGACAGACCCGCCGTTCCAGCATGTCAATTTCCAAATCGTCGCAACGCAGAACACCGCTCGTCGCCGATCGCGTGCGGCGAATAAGTGCCGACAACCGCGCTGCGATTTCGGCACCGTCACCCATGCCATGTATCGAGTCATCGGCTCCGCAAACAAGTGTGCGGGTCCGCTGGATGGCACAGTTGGCCGGCGTTACCGCCAGAATCGGCGCGGTGCGCGCCAGGTCGCGAACCATCATTACCGTCGCCTCCACCAGCGCCGGCGTCCGGAACGGATCAAATATGATCGCAGCCAGCGTCGACTCCAACCAGGGCTTTGCGATGTGCAGCGGGTCGGGCAGCGTCACCGCTGCAAACCCACCCAGGCTCAGGGCCTGCATAATGTGGTGCGCGACGACGTGATCCGGCAGAAACACGCCCACCGACAGATTGGTAACCGGGTCAGCCACTAATGCGGTCCCTCACACGCTATTGTCCCCCAACCCTATGGCCCGGAACGTCGCATGTGCAGCGGAACGGACAAGCGCAGATTGATCCATCAGCGCAGCTTCGGCGTGCGTCAGCCGATCCGTTGCCGTCCCCTCGCTGCCGATCAGTGCCCGCCATGCCCGCCAACGCACCCGTTCCGCCGGATGGCGACGGGCGACGTGATGGACAATGTCCAGACCCTCGGCACTGAATGCAGCGGCAATGCGCAGCGCAATCTCTGCCGGGGTGATGGTCGGCAGGCCGGTGATGCACGCCTGGTCGACATCAAACAGATATTGGTTGCGCCACTGCGCCATCGCGGCTTCGGGTACGATGTTGAGGCTGATCGACAGGCGACTTGGCGGCAACTGGTCGTGGACGTCGCGATGCGCACGATAATGCAGCACCCGTCCCTGGTGCAGCATGCCGTCCTCCACCGGGACCAGCGCCACGGGTTCGCCGACATAGCCGGCGACACTGTCATGATCATATTCGAACCAGCGGCTGCAATAGCCCGGGCCGGCATATCCGACCGTCACGAAATCGAAATTATGGTCGTGCGGAATATGATAGAAATAATGGTCGGTGCCGCTGGCCTGAACCACCGGATCGTCGAGCGCGGGCCAGAAATTGGCGCGCACGAAATAGCGGCCCGGCACCTGATGCAGCATGAGCACCTGTGCGCCATAATTGTTGCTGCGCTGCTGGGCCGAACAATGGTCCTTCAGTTCCTCCACCGCCCGTTGCACCAGAAAATCGCTGTTCGCTGCGAGCCGGGCCAGCGCCGTCGCGGCATGCGCCACGCCGTCTTCGTGGCTGAGATCGGGCGCCCGGTCATCCAGCAGCGCGACGAACTCGTCATAGCCAACCGCTGCGCCGGCGACCTGTCCGGTCAAATCCCTAGCCACGATCAGCTTACCGCCGCGGCTTTCGCCCGCCAGTCGCGTATCGCCTGTTCAACGGGTTGCTGGGCCGCGCGTGCCGCGACCCGTACCTGTGCCGAGCCGTCATCGCTCGCCATTTCGCGCAGCCGCGGCTGCGCAGCCAGCATATCGCGCGTGAGCCATATGCGCATCGCCTGCCACCGCAATTGCGGGTCGGGATGCGCCGCCAGCTGCGGCAATAGCGGTCGTAGCGTCGCTGTGTCCGCCGCCATCGCCACGTCGAGCAATGCCAGCATCCGCGATACTTGCGGGTCGGCGCAACCGGTGTGTGCCAGAGCGCCCGATCGCAGGTCATAGGCCCGCACCAGCGACGAGCGCGCCGCCGGATCGTGCAACGAAAAGCGGAGCAATATCGTATCACGCGGGGCGGCGACCATGCGCAGCTGTTCGACGCCGCAGTCGGTGCTCGCCCCATCGCCGACCGACAGTTCGGTCCGCATCTCATGCGACACCGATTCGCCATCCGCTGCGCAACGGAACCGGTCGACGGTCAATGGTCCGCCGGCCAGCACAACAAAGCGGTTATAGCCGCTGTCGAACACCAGCGAATCGTCCTGCCGCTGCGACAGCGCCGCTGCATCGACCGACAATAGCGCGCAAGTGGCATCGCCTTCGCGCATCACCTCCAGCCCGCACAGTGCTGCATTGTTGAGCGGCCGCCACGGCAGATCGGCGAAGTCGTCCGCCGCCAGCAGCTCCAGCCACTGCTGGATCAGGGTGTTAACCCAGCCATGGTCCCGACCGACCCTCGCAAGCGTGGCGTCAAAGCTGGCCAGGTCGTTCCGGCACTCCGCCGCCAGCCGGGCCAGCGTTGCCCTGAGTTCGACGGCGGCAGGCGTCGCAAGCCAGGCATCGCGGCTGGCGCGTCCGGCGGTCCGGGCGGTGTTGCGTTGCGCGATATCCGGCAGCCGGCCCTGCGCCGTGCCCCCCTGCCCCATCTGCAGCACCTATCCGTTGGAAATGATGATGACCGCAATGACGATGTCGAAAATCGTCTGCCCGCTCAGCTGCACGGGCGACAACAGCGAGCCGTGCGCCGCAGGAATGTTGGCAAGAGTCGGCAGGGCGTCCAGCGCGATCGTCGGTAGCGTCATCGTCACTTCTCCTGAAAGAAGGAGCCACATCGGCCCCCTTTGATCAGGCTATGACCAGACGTGGGTCGAGCAAAATGAACTTTGCTTAATCTCGGACGGGCGCCGACACTTTGCCAGCCAACCCGCTTGCCCTATGCCCGGCACATGGACCCCGCCACTGATTCACAATTTGACCCGGCGCGACTTTTTCGCGCGATGGAACGCTATGGCCATAGTCAGGCGCTCGGCCTCAAATATGTTGCCCACGGCCCAGATTGGGCGGAAATCGCGATGCCATGGCAAGCATCGCTGGTCGGCGACACGCGGGCGCAAACGATGGCCACCGGCGCGATTACCGGCCTGCTCGATATGACGGGCGGCGTCGCGGTGTGGACCCGGCTCGCCGCGTTCCGACCGCAGGCGACGCTCGACCTGCGCATCGATTATCTGCGTGCGGCAAAGCCCGGGGTGGATATGGCGGCCCGCGTCGAATGTTATAGGGTGACCCGCGACATCGCGTTCGTCCGCGGCATCGCGCATGACGGGTCGCCCGACGACCCCGTCGCCAACATGGCGGCCTGTTTCATGTTCACCGGCGACATCATGCCGCCGCGTGGTGCCGCATGACCGCGACGCCCGCCGTTCATGATCTGCCGCCCTATGCGTCGGTGCTCGGCATCGCGCTTTGTCCCGCCGACCCGGCAGCTGATGCGGACAGCGCCCCTACGCTATGCATGACCTATCATGACGGCATCGCCGGACGGCCGGGCATGCTGCACGGCGGCGCGATCGCCGGGCTGATGGATATGGCGGCGCATGTGGCGCTGCGCGCATCGCTCGAACCTGACGTCACCTTCAAACCAATCGGCATCACGATCGATTATGTGCGCGGCGGCAGGCAGACACCCACTTACGCGCGCGGGCGGGTGACGCGGATCGGTCGCCGCGTCGCTACCGTGATTGTCGAAGCATGGCAGGATGACGCCAGCCGACATATCGCCGCGGCGCGGCTGCACATGCTGTTGTCCCCGTCATAAGTTCGCGCCGACGTCTATCCACACCACCCGGCCATCGTGGGGCGCGGGCGGGGGTTGCGGCGCGACATGCTGCACCGCATCGGCGCGGGCCCGGCTGAGGATGGCGCCGGGCACCCGCCCGTCATGCCACACATGGTCGGCACAGGCGAGCAGGCGGGCATCGCGCAACGTCAACAGCTCGGGATCATCGCTGTCGATGCGGACGACGGCCAATGTCCCTGGCTCGGCCGTCACATCATGGGCCGATGCATCGAGCCATGACTGCACCGCCGCCGTTTGCGCATGGTCGACCAGGGGGTCGATGGCACCACCGGCGCTCAGAGCGGCCTGAAGCGCATGGCGACGAGCATCCATATCCGGCCAAAGTTGCCGCAACCTGGCGCGGGCATCGGCAAGCGCCGTCGCCACCCCGCCCAGCGATGCCGGCACAATTTGCTCCAGCCGTTGCCGCAGCGCCGCCGCCAGCCCCGCCGACGCGCCACCGGTGCCGATAGCAATCAGCACAGGCGAACGGTCGACAATCGCGGGGGTCGTGAAATCGCAGAGATCGGGTCTGTCGACGACATTGACCAGCTTGCCCAGCGCCCGGAAATGCTGAGCGGCTTGTGCGGCGGCCGCTGCATCGTCGAGCGCGACGAACACAAGTGCCGCATCCGCCGCCTCGGCCGCGTCCACGATGATCGCCCCGGCGCGTTCGACCAGCCGCCGTTTGGCCTGCGCCGCATCGCTGTCCCCGATAATGACCACCTTGCGCCCGTCCAAACGGACAAAGACCGGCAGGCTGTGCATTCTTGTTGTCACAACCAGTCGGGCACACGTTCTGCGGCCATGATGGCTTCGGCAGAGATGCGGTCGGCGACAATCGCCCATTTGTCGCCATCCACCATCACTTCGGGGACCATCGGGCGGCTGTTATAGGTGCTGGCCATGGTCGCGCCATAGGCACCGGCAGAGCGGAACATCACCAGATCATTCGCCTCCACCGCCTCTATGGGCCGGCCTGTGGCGAATGTATCGGCGGTTTCACAGACCGGGCCGACGATGGTTGCGGTCGTCCGCCGGTTGGTGGGGCGCACGGCAACAAAGTCGTGCCAGGCGTCATAGAGCGCGGGGCGCGCGAGGTCGTTCATCGCCGCATCGACAATGACAAAGGGGTGAACCACGCCCGGTTTGACCCGGATGACGCGCGTCACCATCACGCCGGCATTGGCGACGATCACGCGGCCTGGTTCGTACATTAATGTAACGTCCCAGCCCCGCGTCACGTCTGCCACCATTGCCCCATAGTCGGCGGGGCTCGGCGGGCGGTCGGTATCGCGATAGGCCACGCCCAGCCCGCCACCCAGATCGACATGGGTGATGTGATGCCCGGCAGCGCGCAGCGTGCCAACGAGGTCACCGACCTTGGCAAAGGCGGTGCGCAGCGGGTCGAGGCTGAGCAGCTGGCTGCCGATATGCACAGCCACGCCACGCAGATTCAGGCCGTCGTGGCGCGTCAGCCGGTCGAACATTGCCGGTGCCTGATCGATGGGCACACCAAATTTATTGTCGGCCTTGCCCGTCGATATTTTGGCGTGCGTCTGTGCGTCGACGTCGGGGTTGACGCGCAGCGTGGCACTGGCCCGGCACCCCATATCGGCAGCCACGCCGGCCAGTTCGTCGCCTTCGCCCTCCGATTCGATGTTGAATTGCCCGACTCCGGCAGCCAGCGCGTCGCGCATTTCGTCCCGCGTCTTGCCCACGCCCGAAAAGACGATGTCCTGCGGCGCGACACCCGCCGCGATAGCCCGGCGCATCTCGCCGCCAGAGACGACATCGGCACCATAGCCCTTGCGCGCCATCACGCCGACGACGGCGAGGTTGGGGTTGGCTTTGATGGCAAAGGCGAGGTGCGCGGGGCCGGCGCTGGCCACCCCGTCGCGAAAGGCGTCGGCGTGCCGCTCAAGCGTCGCGCGCGAATAGACATAGACGGGCGTACCGACCGCCGCCGCAATCGCCGCAATCGGCACATCCTCGCACCAGTAGGCACCGTTGCGGATATGAAAATGGTCCATGGTCAGCGATCAGCTGGGCGGCAAATCAAATTCGTCCGCCTCACGCTCCTGCGACTGTTTCAGCACCTCATCGCTGCGACGCGGGCGCGACTGGGCATTGGGCGTGGTCTGCTCCGCTGCGGTCGGTGCTCGCGCCTCCCCCGTCGGAACGGCGGGTCCGGGCGAGGCCGGGTTGCGGACGAGCTGGCCGGACTGACCACAGGCCGCCACCAGCAGCATCGCAAACGCCATTATCAGGCTCTTGGTCCGGGTCATCACGTCAATCCTTCGCTAATCGGCCGCGCCACCGGTCGATCTGATCCTGCACCCGCTCCGGCGCGGTGCCGCCATAGCTTGTACGGCTGGCGACCGACGCTTCGACTGTCAAGCCGCGCAATGCCTCGACATCAATCCGCTGGTCGATGGCCTGTGCCGCATCGAGCGGGAGGTCGGGCAAGGTACAGCCGCGCTGTTCGGCCGCCTTGACGGCAGCGCCGACGACGTGGTGCGCCTCACGAAACGGCAGCTGATGGTCGCGCACCAGCCGGTCGGCCAGGTCGGTGGCCGTCGAAAAACCCGCAGCGGCGGCGGCGAGCATGCGTTCGGTGCGGAACCGGCTGGACTGGACCATGCCGGTCATGGCCGCGATCGACAAAGCGAGCAGATCATGCGCCTCGAACACCGGCGGTTTGTCGTCCTGCATATCCTTGGAATAGGCGAGCGGCAGTCCCTTCATCGTCATCATCAGGCTGATGAGCTGGCCGGTAATGCGCCCGCTATGGCCGCGCACCAGTTCGGCCGCGTCAGGATTGCGTTTTTGCGGCATGATCGAACTGCCGGTCGAAAAACTGTCGGACAGCGCGACAAAGCCATAGGGTTGGCTGGCCCAAATGACGAATTCTTCGGCCAGGCGTGACAGATGGAGGGCGCATTGGCTGGCTGCGGTCAGGTAATCCAACGCGAAATCGCGGTCGGACACGCTGTCGAGGCTGTTGGCCGTCGGGGCGTCGAACCCCAGTGCAGCGGCCGTCGCTGCGCGATCGATGGGGAAACTTGTGCCTGCGAGTGCCGCAGCACCGAGCGGGCACTGGTTCATCCGGACCCTTGCGTCGGCAAAGCGGCTGCGGTCCCGCCCGACCATCTCCACATAGGCCATCAAATGGTGGCCCAGCGTCACCGGTTGGGCCACCTGCAGATGGGTGAAGCCCGGCATGATGGTGCCGACATGCTCCTCAGCACGCGTTAGCAGCGCCTGCTGCAACGCCGCGAGAGCGGCATCGACCTGATCGATGGCATCGCGCACCCACAGGCGAAAATCGGTCGCGACCTGATCGTTACGGCTGCGCGCGGTGTGCAACCGGCCCGCGACAGGCCCGATCAACTCGGTCAGCCGGGCCTCCACCGTCATATGGATATCTTCACGCGACAGGTCGACGGGCACGCCGCTGATGGCATAGTCTTGCGCGATCTGCGCGAGCCCGCCATCAATCAGCCGTGCGTCGTCACCCGTCAGTATCCCGGTTTGCGCCAACATCGCGACATGCGCGCGCGACGCTGCAATATCCTGTTGCCAAAGACGCTGATCGAACGGAATGGAGGCGTTGATTTCACGCATGATGGCGGCCGGCCCCTCGGCAAAGCGACCGCCCCACATGCTGTTGGCTTCAGGAGGCTGTCCCGTGCCCGCATTGTCCGTTTCTGCTGCGCCTGTCACCCGACCGTCGTTCTTTCCTGCTAATAGTCGCCACAAATGGCTGCTGCGTCGCGCCGGCTGCCTGATCATGCTGGTGGCGGGGCTCAGCCTGTCGGCGTGCGATAGGCAAAAGCCCGAAGCGCCGCAAGCACAAGCCGAACCGTCCGCCGCTGCTACAGCCACGCCGCAACGCTATCGTATCGACCGCAGCCATGCCGGCGAAGCAATGCCCGATGCGGTGCTCGCCGCATCCGGCACGACCACCGAACTGGCGGAGCTTTCGGGTGTGCCGATGGTCGTCAACCTGTGGGCAACCTGGTGTGCGCCCTGTGTCGAGGAATTGCCGACGCTCGACAATTTGGCGAGAGCGCAAGGCGACAGCATCGCCGTCGTCGCGGTATCGCAGGACATCGGCAGCGACGCCGACGGCCCGGCGCAATTCCTCGCGACGCGCGGATGGACCAACCTGACGGCATTGCACGACCCGGAAAATGCGCTGGGCCTGCGCTATGGCGGTGCCCTGCCCACCACCATCCTGTTCGACGCAGCGGGGCGCGAAACCGCCCGGGTCATCGGCCCGCTGGACTGGACAGGGCCGGTCGCCGCCCGGCTGATCGCCGAAGCGGGCGGGCGGCCATGACCAACGCACAATAGCTATGGCCAGCGCGCGCTGACTGCGGCATAACGCGCCCATCAGCGGGTGCGCGGTCGCATCCGCCAAAGACATAGCCCGGCGAGCAACGGCACACCCCATGGACCTTTACCTTCCCGTCGCCAACATGTCGGTCAACATATTCATGATCGTCGCGCTGGGGGGAATGGTCGGCATGCTGTCGGGCATGTTCGGCGTCGGCGGCGGCTTCCTGACCACGCCGCTGCTCATTTTTTACGGCATTCCGCCGACCGTCGCCGCCGCGAGCGCCGCCACCCAGGTCACGGGTGCCAGCGTATCGGGCGTACTCGCCCACTGGCAGCGCAAGGGCGTTGATACGCGCATGGGCGCGGTGCTGGTCGCAGGCGGCATCAGCGGGTCAGTCATCGGCGCAGGCTTGTTTGCCTGGCTGCAATCGCTGGGTCAGATCGATACCGTGATCGCGCTGCTGTACCTGGGCCTGCTGGGTTCGATTGGCTGGATGATGCTGCGTGAATCGCTGCAAACCGTCCGTGCGCAGCGCCAGGGCGCACCGATGCCCGCGCGCAAGCGGCGCCACCACCCGCTCATCACCCTGTT
>CAZAWL010000078.1:0-8676 GCA_964488705.1 uncultured Sphingopyxis sp. | reverse complement strand
GAGACTTCCTAATATGCGTTACCTCCCCCTCACCGATGCTGACCGCGGCGCCATGCTCGCGACCATCGGCGCGGCGTCGATTGATGATCTGTTCGTCGACGTGCCTGCCCATGCGCGGCTCGACGGCCCGGTCGCCGGTCTGCCGATGCATGCGAGCGAGATGGCGGTGGAACGGCATATGGCGGCGCTGGCCAACCGCAACACCACCGCAGGGTCGGTGCCCTTTTTTCTGGGTGCAGGCGCCTATCGCCACCATGTTCCGGCCAGCGTCGACCACATCATCCAGCGCGGTGAATTTCTGACCGCCTACACGCCCTATCAGCCCGAAATCGCGCAGGGCACGTTGCAGATGCTGTTCGAATTTCAGACGCAGGTGGCGCACCTGTTCGGGTGCGACGTTGCCAATGCGTCGATGTACGACGGATCGACTGCCTGTTGGGAGGCGATCGGCATGGCCGGGCGTGTGACTAAGCGGCGTAAAGTGCTGCTGTCCAGCGGTCTGCACCCGCATTATGTTTCCGTCGCCAACACCATGGCGAAATTCACCGGCGACACCGTCGACCATGCCGACCCACAGCTGCACGCCGAAGGCGACGTGATGCAGCTGCGCGACCGGATCGACGATGAAACCAGCTGCGTCGTCGTGCAATATCCCGACATATTGGGACGCATCGCCGACCTCACGCCGCTGGCTGAGGCCGCGCATGTCAAGGGCGCGCTGTTGATAGCGGTCGTAACCGAACCGGTGGCGCTGGGCGCCATCCGCGCACCCGGCGGTATGGGCGCCGATATTGTCGTGGGCGAGGGGCAGTCGCTGGGCGTCGGCCTGCAATTTGGCGGGCCTTATGTCGGTCTGTTCGCCTGCAAAGAGAAATATGTCCGCCAGATGCCGGGGCGACTGTGCGGCCAGACGGTCGACGCCAACGGCAAGCGCGGCTTTGTGCTGACCCTGTCGACGCGCGAACAGCATATCCGGCGAGAGAAAGCGACGAGCAACATCTGCACCAACTCCGGCCTGTGTGCGCTCGCCTTTACCGTGCACATGAGCCTGCTGGGCGAGCGCGGTCTGCGCGACATGGCGACGCTAAACCACGCCCTGGCGGTACAGGCAGCCGACCGGCTGACGCAGATTGCTGGCGTGACGCTCGTCAACAACAGCTTTTTCAACGAATTTACGCTGGTTCTGCCGCGTCCGGCGCGCTCGGTGGTCCATGAACTGGCGGCCCGCAACATTCTGGGCGGTGTGTCGTTGGGCCGGCTCTATCCGAGCGTGGCGTCGCTCGAAAACGGACTGGTCGTTGCCGTGACAGAGACGGTGTCGGCGGAGGATATCGAGGCTTATGCGGTCGCGCTTGCAGAGGTGCTGGCACAGGGAGAAGCGGCATGAACAGCATCAATCAGAGCGGATGGCGCCCCGAAATGACGAGCAACGACGCCGTAACCTGCGCAACATTCACCGGCAACCGCGCGCTGATGCTCGACGAGCCGCTGATTTTCGAAATTGGCGATGGTGCGACAACGGGCGTGGATTTTGCTGCCCCCCCTAGTGTTACCGCGCGTCTGGGCGGGCTGGAACGGACGGGCGACATCGGCCTGCCTGGCCTGTCGGAACCCGAAACGGTGCGACACTATACGCGCCTGTCGCGGCAAAATTATGCCATCGACCTGGGCCTGTTCCCGCTGGGTAGCTGCACGATGAAGCATAACCCGCGGCTCAATGAAAAAGTGGCGCGCATGGCGGGTTTTGCCGACGTGCACCCGCTGCAGCCGAAGGAAACGGTGCAGGGTGCGCTGGCGGTGATTAACGAGCTGGCGCATTGGCTGATTACGCTGACCGGCATGCACGGTGTCGCCATGACGCCAAAGGCCGGGGCGCATGGCGAATTGTGCGGCATATTGTGCATCAAGGCGGCGTTGCAGGCGCGTGGCGAGGACCGCCGCGTCATCCTCGTCCCCGAAAGCGCGCACGGCACGAACCCCGCCACCGCCGCCTTTGCCGGTTTCAAGGTGGAGGATATTCCCGCAACCCCCGAAGGCCGGGTTGACCTCGCCGCGCTGACGGCGCGGCTGGGCCCCGACGTTGCCGGCGTGATGATCACCAACCCCAACACATGCGGCCTGTTCGAACGCGATATGAAGGCGATCTCGGACGCGGTGCATGCGGCCGGCGGCTATGTCTATTGCGACGGGGCCAATTTCAACGCCATCGTCGGGCGGGTGCGGCCGGGTGATCTGGGCATCGACGCGATGCACATCAACCTGCACAAAACCTTTTCTACGCCGCACGGCGGCGGCGGCCCCGGTTCCGGGCCGGTGGTGTTGTCCGAAGCATTGAGCTCTTTCGCGCCGCTGCCCTACACAGCCCGCACCGCCGACGGGGTCATTCACCTCATCGAAGAGGCCGACGCCGACGCGTTCGAGGCCGAGCATTTCGGCGAACCGCTCAAGAGCTTTGGCCGGATGACCGCGTTTCATGGCCAGATGGGCATGTTCACCCGCGCGCTCAGCTATATCATGAGCCATGGTGCCGACGGACTGCGTCAGGTGGCAGAGGACGCCGTGCTCAACGCCAATTATGTGTTGCGCAGCCTGTGCGATACATTCGATGCACCCTTCGCACATAGCGGCCCATGCATGCACGAGGCGCTGTTCAGCGACGCCGGCCTCGCCGACGGCTTCACCACGCTGGACATCGCCAAAGGGCTGATCGACGAAGGGTTCCACCCCATGACCGTCTACTTTCCGCTCGTGGTGCATGGCGCCATGCTGGTCGAGCCGACGGAAACAGAGAGCAAGGCCGCGTTGGACCAGTTCATCGGCGCGATGCGCAGCCTCGCTGTGCGGGCGAAGGCGGGGGACCCCGCGCTCAAGACGGCGCCGCATTTCGCGCCGCGGGCCCGCCTCGATGAAACGCTGGCGGCGCGTAAACCGGTACTGACATGGTCCGCGCCGGCGGGCGATGGGGGCGGCGCATGAACTGGGACCTGCTATTTTCGTTGACCAATGGGTGGGCCATGCTGGGCTGGATCATGCTCGCCTTTCTGCCCCGCCGACCCTTCATCCTGTCGGCCATCATGTACGGCGTCGTCGCGATGTTGTGCCTGACCTATGCGGTGATGCTCGGCCTCCTCGTCAGTGGCAGCGTCGATGCCGTCGGCGGGCAGGGCGGTATGGATTTCACGACGCTCGACGGGGTCATGGCGCTGTTCGACAGTCGCGGCGGCGCGACCATCGGCTGGACGCACTATCTGGCCTTTGATCTGTTTACCGGCCTGTGGATCGCGCGTGATGCGGATGCAAAAGGGTTCAACCGTATCGTCCAGTTCCCCTTTCTGTTCCTGACGCTCATGGTCGGGCCGGTCGGCCTGTTGCTGTGGCTGATTGTGCGCGAAAGGCGCGCCCGCGCGGCTGCCAAGGCCCAATGACCGGCGGTCCCTGGGTGGCGGGGGAGGCCGCGGCGGAGGCACAGAAACGCCACGCGCCCGCGACGCTGCGCAACCGCGACGCCATCCTGAGCGTGCTGAACGCCGAATGTGGCGACACCCGCAGACTGTTGGAGATTGCCAGCGGTTCGGGGGAACACGCGCTTTACTTTGCCGCCGCGATGCCGGGGATGTTGTGGCAACCCAGCGATGCCGACGCCGATGCGTTGGCCTCGATCGCCGCATGGTCGGCGGATGCCTCGCTCGCCAACATCTTGCCACCGATCGCGCTCGATATGGCGGATCAGCGCTGGCCGACCAGGCTCGCCGAGCGACCCGATGCGCTGCTATGCTGCAACATGGTGCATATCGCCCCATGGGAAGCGGCGGAGGGGTTGTTCGCGGGGGCGGGAAAGGTCCTGCCGCCCGGCGCGCCGTTGATACTCTATGGCCCTTTTATCGAAGAGGGTGTTGCGACCGCCGACAGCAATGTGGCCTTTGATGCCGATCTGCGCGCGCGCGACGCGCGCTGGGGATTGCGCACCGTGGCCGCGCTCGATTCACTGGCGGCAGCGGCCGGGCTGACGCGCACGGCACGTTACGCCCTGCCGGCGAACAACCTCTGCCTCGTCTGGCGACGGCACTGACTGTTGCGCTTTAGCCGGCGCTAGCGGGGGTATTCTCCGTGGCGGGCGCCGCATCCGCCGCCAAGTCTTCGGGCGTCAGGTCGATACGCTCGACCCTGAGGCGTGAGCTACGACAACGGATGTGCGACCCAGTGCAGTCCCCCGCGTCGCGCCAATCAGCGGTCAGCGTATA
This sequence comes from uncultured Sphingopyxis sp., assembly GCA_964488705.1. Classification (GTDB taxonomy): domain Bacteria; phylum Pseudomonadota; class Alphaproteobacteria; order Sphingomonadales; family Sphingomonadaceae; genus Sphingopyxis. The sequence continues at coordinate 4,435 of CAZAWL010000078.1, read as the reverse complement.
ACGCTCGATGATGTAAAAACCCTGCGATTGCAGGCCATCGGCAGAGCGGATGGGTGTGTAGACGCGCGAGTTGACCGATGCCGCGACATAGCGCGACCAGTTTCGGTCGCCCTCCGAACGCAACACTTCAAAATCGGACACGCGACCATCGGCGTTGATCCAATAGCCGACATCAATCCACCGCCGGTTCACATTTGCGGTTTGCATCTGCATCAACACATTGCCGCCCTCAGCCTCATCGGGATTGATATTGTCGGCATCGGGCAGGCGGATCGGGTCACCGGAAATCAACAGTGGGCGACTCGCCCCTTCGCCGGCACTAAACCGGCGGATCAGCGCCTGAGTGCGGCTGTTATCGCCATCCTCGCGGTCCAGCCGCGCCAACATGACGTCCGCCACAAGTGCGATGTCCACGCCGACTTGTTGTGGGGAGGCGGCGATCTGTTCGAGCTGCGCGCGTGATTCGCGAACCAGGCTGGGGATGCGGTCCACCTTGTTACGCGGGATGTCGATGGCCGCCTGGCGGATGCGGGCAAAGGCTGCGACGCGGTGCTGGCCGATGGCAGTCGCCTGTTCGGCGATGCTGACATAGCCGTCGCGGGCCTCACGCGGATAGCCCAGCCGGGCACGGCTGTCGGCGACTTCGATCTGCGCGGCCAGAACGCGCGGATCATTCGCGGTGAATGCACTGCGCAAAGTATCGCGCATGTCGAGGACCGAGAGGCGGAATGAATCAACCTCACCCAGATGGGCGGCGACGCGGCCGTTGGCGCGCAACAGGTCTGACACCTCGACGGGGAAATCGTCGCCATGGCGGCGGTTGCGCCGCAGCGATGCCAGCATCGTACCGCGCGCATCACGATAATCGCCGGCCACAAACTGATTTTCTGCATGGGCGAGCGTCGCGGCGATATCCTCATCGGGCGGGCAATTGCGCGCCAGACAGGCGGCCAGTGCGTCGGCAGTGTCCTGCAAGCTGCGCGCCGTTACCACAATGTCGCCCCGCTGCGGGGCATCGGCATTGGCGGTCTGGGCGCTGACGCCGGTCGCGGCGGTCGCGGCCATCAACATCGCCACGGGCAGTGCGCGGCGCAGCCGACCCAATACTGGCTGTAACATGTCAGCTCCTGTCTGCGTTCGGGGGAAGGGAGGGGGGGAGTGAACGCGGCCTCGACTGTATCACCCGGCTAATGCGCTCGCAAGTTAGAGCTGATCGGCGCCGCGTGCCGCCAGCATCGCCCGGCCACGCACATGTTCGCGCCAAAGGATGATGAGGCCCGACAGGATGATCAGCGGCGCGCCGATAATCGTGGTGGCCAACGGCAATGTGCCGAAAATCAACCAGCCAAATAAGGTCGCCCACAACAGCCCGGCATAGTCCATCGGCAGCACGACCGCGACCGGCGCAAAACGCAATGCCGCGGTCAGGCACAGTTGCGCGGTCCCGCCGCTTAACCCGATGCCGACCAGCAATGCCCAGGTCGTCATGTCGTGCGCCTGGCCATAGCCCAGCATCAGCAGGGATAACGGGACCAGCGACAGCGCCGTGAACCAGAACACGGTCGTCGCGGCGGCCTCTGTCGCGCCCAATTGACGGATCAATATGGTGACCGACGCTGTGGCCAGCGCGCCGGCGAGCGCGATCAACGCCCCGATATTATGCGCGCCATCGGCCCAGTCGAGCTGCCCCGGCTGGACGACGACCAGCACGCCGGCAAAGCCGATCATCAGCGCAGCCCAGCGATATCGACCGGTGGGTTCGCCCAGCAACAGCGCCGCGAGCAAGGTGGCGAATAGCGGTGTGGTAAAGCCGATTACGGTTGCCTCTGTCAGCGGCAGCATGATCATTCCCAGGAAATTCAGTACCATCGCGGTCAGTCCGACCGTGGCCCGTGCGGCATGGCCGCCGATGCGGCTGGTGCGCAAAGATCGGAATCCCGCCCCGACCCCGACCCACGCCAGCACCAGCGGCAGGGCAAAGGCATGACGGTAAAAGGCGGATTCGACGATGTGGACGCCGCGGCCGGCGGCGAGCTTGACCAACGCAAACATCAACCCCAGTGCCGCCACGGCGACCAGTCGGGTCACGATGCCGGCGACTGGACGGTGGACTGGCGGCGCCCCGGCGGGTGCAGGCCGCGGCGCCGTCATTCAGTCAGGGCTCATTCGGGTTTCACGAACAGCAACGTCATCCGGTCGCTTTCACCGATTGCCAGATAACGGTCACGATCCGGGTCTTCGGCGGCGCCGCGTGAGACGGGGGGCAGGGTCCACACGCCGCGCGGATGGTCATGGGTGTCGCGCGGGTTGGCGTTGACATCGCTTTCGGCGACCAGCCGGAAACCGGCGGCCTCGGCAAAGGCCACGACCGAGCTGCGCTTCATATAGCCGGACCGCTCCTCCAGCGCGCTGTCCATTTCTTCCGGCAGGCGGTGCTCGACGATACCCAGCCGGCCACCTGGGCGCAGCATCGCAAAAATCTGACGAAATGCGTTGGCGGTATTGTCGAGCCCGCCAAAGCGCCAGTTGTGGACGTTGCGGAATGTCAGCACGACGTCCGCGCTTCCGTCAGGGACGCCGGGGTTGGTGCTGCCCTCGGTCATCGGGAACTGGGCGAGACGGACCTGTCCGTAAACGTCGGCGTTGGTTTCCTGCAACCGGCGCACGCCGCCCAGCCCGCGCTCGAACGGCGCAGCAGCATAAAGTGTGCCGCCGCCGGCACTGGCCAGCGGGGCCAGAATTTCGGTGTACCAGCCGCCGCCCGGCCACAATTCGACAACGGTTTCGTTCGGCTGGATCCGGAAAAAGCTGAGCGTTTCGGCGGGGTGCCGCCACATGTCGCGGGCGCGGTTAGCCTCCGCACGTGTCGGCGCATTGACGGCCGCGTTGATCGCCATATGCGCGGCATGTGCAGCGTGGTCGGCATGGTCCGCATGACCGCTATGGTCGGCATTTTGGGCATAGGCGACGACGCCGGCACTGGACGCCAGAACTGCTGCTGCAGCCATGAGGCTTGCAGTTTTCATATTGAGGGGCATGATCTCACTCTCTCTTTCTTGGGGGGAATGACCCATATGTATCGGAGCACAAGACAAGTGCAAGCAGCTTTGGCCATGTTCGGATGCGGTGCGCTGGCCGTCACCCTTGCGTCGATCGTTGCTGATCGGCGCCGCCGCGCGCGCAGAAATATTGAGGATGTGGGCTTTATGCCCTGGCCGCTCATCACCGTCATGGGAACCATGCTGACGCTTTATCTCTTCGCCTTTGCGTTGCGGGGCGGGTGATGCGCACCATCCCCTCACGGCGGACCTTTGTTGCCGGTGCCGCGACCAGCCTGTTGCTCGGGGCGTGCGCCGGGCGTCAGGGCCGCGATGCGGTCGTCATGCCCGTCGATCCCGCAGCGACGGCGGCACCCGACCTCGTCGACCTTGCCCGGCATGACCCGCGGCTGCGGTTCGACATCCGTTATGCCACGGCCAATAATTTCATGGGGCGGCGGCTCTACCCGGTGGCGCGCGCTCTGGCGCAACGACCGGCCGCCGATGCGCTGCGCCAAGTGCAGGACCGCGCAGAACGTCATGGCTATGGGTTGATGATCCACGACGCCTATCGTCCCTGGCGCATCACCAAAATGATGTGGGACGAAACGCCGGAGGCGAGCCGCGAATTCGTCGCCAACCCGGCTACCGGGTCACGTCACAATCGGGGCTGTGCCATCGACCTGACGTTGCATCGCGGGGGTGTGGCGGTCGACATGCCGTCGCCCTATGACGATTTTACCGCTGCCGCCTATCGCAGCCACATGCGTGCGCCGGCCACCGCCATCGCCAACCGTGCGCGGCTGGAGGGGTGGATGGTGGCAGAGGGGTTTTTGCCGCTGGCCAATGAATGGTGGCATTTCGACTGGCGCGACTGGCGGCTCTACCCGATCATGGATGCGCCGCTCGCCTGACCATCCCCGACCCGATTACAGGCAAGCCTCAAGGAATGGCTGGTCAAAGCCATATTGGCGCGCCTTTTCGAGCGTGTAGGGACGCAGGCCCAACGCACGATATTCGCCGATGATCTTGCCGTCCTTGTCCTCGTCGAGATATTCGAACTTGAACAATTCCTGGGTGACGATGACGTCGCCTTCCATGCCGATGACTTCGGTGATCGACGTGACGCGGCGCGAACCGTCGCGCAGACGCTTGATCTGGACGATCATGTCGACCGAATCGGCGATCTGGCGGGAAATAGCTTCCTTGGGGATTTTGATGTCCCCCATCATGATCATATTTTCCATACGGCCCAGGCATTCGCGCGGGCTGTTGGCGTGGAGCGTACACATCGACCCGTCGTGACCGGTGTTCATCGCGGCGAGCAGGTCGAAACATTCCTGACCACGAATTTCGCCCAGGATGATGCGGTGGGGGCGCATACGCAGCGCGTGTTT
>CAZAWL010000077.1:0-8770 GCA_964488705.1 uncultured Sphingopyxis sp. | reverse complement strand
CGCTGGAACGCGGCTTGGCGAACTGGCCGGCCATGCGCCCAACCTTGACCACCGGCAATTTCGACGCATAGGTCAGCACCACCGCCATTTGCAGCAGCACGCGAAATGTATCGCGGATGTTGTTGGGGTGAAACTCGGCAAAGCTTTCGGCGCAGTCGCCGCCCTGCAACAGGAACGCCCGCCCCGCCGACACTTTGGCCAAGTCGGCCTTGAGGTTGCGCGCCTCGCCGGCAAACACCAGCGGCGGATAATTGGCCAGTTCCCCCTCTACGCGAGTCAGTGCGTCGGCGTCGGGCCAGGTCGGTAATTGCCGCGCCTCGGCCTGTTTCCAGCTATCAGGGGCCCAATTTGCGGCCACGTTTGCGTCCTTCCTGCGTATCGCTGCGCGCCGCCCATGGTGCCGGGCGGCCAATACAGCGCGCCCGCCTAGCGGATTTACGTCGCCCGCGACAAGCACGGATTTTGTACGGGCTGACGCGCGCGAGGCCATGTTAGCAAATAAAATAGCTGTTGACTGCACCACATTGCGCAACCCCCTTGACCCGCCGACATCCGCGACACATTTGCGACAAAGCCACGTTAGGCGGCCCATGTCTATCCGTCCCAACCACAGGCGCGCGCAGCCCACCCTACATCGTCTCCTATCTCCCTCCTCCTCTCCTCCCCCGGAAACATCCCCAGCCATGCGATTTGCACAAGTTTCGTTCTGCGCCGCGCTGCTGAGCAGCGCGGCCCTCATGGTGACGCCAGCGTCCGCGACCGCCGCGACGCTGGACAGCGATCAGCCGGTCGATGGCGATGTGTCGGTGCCAGAAGCGCATGATGCCGACGTCGACGGAACAACGGGCGACCTGATCGTCACCGCCGAACGCGGGCCAAACAGCGCGCAGACCGACGTCGCACCCGACCAGGTGCTCGATGAAGCAGCCATTGCCAGCTATGGCGCATCGAACGCGGCGGAGCTGGTCGCCAACCTGTCGGTCCAGACGCGGTCGGGGCGCGGGCGCGGCGGCGGCTTTCCCATCATCCTCGTCAACGGGCGGCGCGTGTCGGGTTTTGGCGAGATCCGCAACCTGCCATCGGAGGCAATCGGGCGGGTCGAAATCCTGCCCGAAGAGGCGGCGATTGATTACGGCTTTTCACCCGATCAGCGCGTCATCAACTTCATCCTCAAGGATAATTTTGCCGCGGTCACGACAGAGGTCGAGGGCGGCCTCGCGACCGATGGTGGCCGCAGCCTGATCGACACCGAAGCATCGCTGTTGCGGCTGCGCGGTCGGTCGCGGCTCAACCTCACCGGCAATTACAACCATCAGAGTGCGCTGACAGAGGCGGAGCGCGACATTGTCCAGCTGCCGGGCGGGGATGGCGACCTGCGTACGTTGCTGCCGTCCGCCGAAAATTACTCGATCGACGGCACCTTTGCCTTGCCTGTCAGCACCCGCACCGGTGCGTCGCTGAACCTGCGTTATGACCAGACCAGCAGCGCGTCGTTGCTGGGCGCGTCGCCCGTCAGTGCGGGTGAAGCCTTGTCGGGGCGCAATCGCGGCGAAACCATCCACGCCGGCGCATCCGCCGACGGGCGGCTGGGTGCCTGGCGCTGGTCGCTGACCGGCAATTATGACGATGGCCGGGCGCGCGCGTCGAGCGAACGAGCCGACCCGGCTGCGCCGACGACGCGCACCATCACCGACACCACCCGCACCCATTCGCAGACGGCGGACCTCGACGCGGTGCTGTCGGGCCGATTGTTTGCGCTGCCCGCAGGGCCGGTACGCACGACATTGCAGGCCGGGTGGCGCGACATCGGCTTCGAAGCAACGGCGGTGCAAAATGGTACGACCACGCTGACCGACCTCAGCCGTACGGCACTGACGGCGAGCAGCAATATCGACCTGCCGATTGCCAGCCGCAATGACAATGTCCTGTCCTTTATCGGCGACCTGTCCGCCAATGGCCGCATCGCAATACGCGATGTCAGCGATTTTCGCACCCTCACCAGCTGGACGGCCGGGTTCAACTGGGGGCCGTTTGACGGCGTCAATATCACGTTGAACTGGGTCGGCGATGAAAATGCGCCCGGCGTGTCGCAACTCGGTGCGCCGGCACTGGTAACGACCGGACGGACGATCTTCGATTTTGTGCGTGGCGAAACCGTGCTGGCCAGCGTGACCAGCGGCGGCAACCCAGATTTGCTGGCCGAAACGCGGCGGGATTTTCGCCTGCAGGGTAATTGGCGGCCGATTGCCGGTGCCGAGTTCCTCGTCACGGCGAGCTATGCGCGCACCATGAGCCGCAACACGACGGCCAATTTCCCGCTTTTGACACCGGAAATTGAGGCCGCCTTCCCCGACCGCGTTACCCGCGACAGCAGCGGGCGGCTGATCGCCGTGGATCAACGCCAGGTCAATTTTGCCCAAACCCGCGGACGCCAGCTGCGCTATGGGTTCAACTTTTCCCGCCCCTTTGGCCTGCCCGCCGGGCGCGGACCCTTTGGCGCTGGCGGGCCACCCGGCGCACGGCCACCCGGCGGCGCCCCTCCCGGGGGCGTGCGGCCACCATCGCCGCCGCCTGCGGCCGCGACAGGCGCACCACAACCACCCGCTGCCCCAGCAGGCGCTCCGCAACCGCCTGCACCGCCAACGGCCGCTGCACCGGCCACGCCACCGGCCGCTGGCCCTCAGCGTGGTCCCGCTGCCGGCCCCGGCGCGGGTCCACCGGGCGGGCCGCGACGCGGCGGTGGACCCGGCGGCTTTGCGGGCATGTTTGGTGGCGGATCCGGCGGCCGCTGGTCGGTCGGCCTGTTCCACACCATCCGTTTCGAAGACGAGGTGTTGATCCGCCCCGGTGTGCCTGTACTCGACCTGCTGAACGGATCGGCGACCGGAGCGAGCGGCGGCAGCCCGCGCCATGTCGTGGAGCTCGACGGCGGCTGGTTCTATCGCGGCTTGGGTGTGCGCGCCATCGGCAGCTGGACGGATGGTTCAACCGTCACCGGCGGGCCGGTCGCAGGCGGCGGCACCGCGTCAGACCTGCGCTTTTCGCCGCAAATGACGATCAACCTGCGCCTGTTCATTGACCTGGGGCAACAGGGCACGTTGGCCGAGCGTCACCCGGTCACGCGCAATATGCGCCTGCGTCTGGCCATCGACAATCTGTTCAATGACCGGCAGACGGTGCGCGACGCCAGCGGGGTCATCCCGCTGCGATACCAGCCGGGCTTTATCGAGCCGCAGGGCCGGACCGTTCAGATCGAGCTGCGAAAACAATTTTGACCGGCCAATTTTTTTAGGGCGGCAGGGGCGGCCGCCGCGTCGAGGCGCTTGACGCTGACGCGCGGGCGTGTCCAAAACGGGGCATGAGCTGGTTCACGACCGAAGGCGGCGGGCTGTTGGCGCTCGGCGTCGCCATCATCGGCAGCATTGTTGGGACGCCGCGTGCGCTGCGAATCGCGCTGCTCGTCGCTGGCGTTCTGGTCGCCGCCACGGGTGTCTGGCCGACGGTGCGGGCCGGCCCGCTGGCGCTCGGCGGACTGCTCGCGCTGATCAACGGGCTGGCGCTGCTGCGGATATCGGGCGGCGGACGTGCCTTGACGAGCGACGAGAGCCTGTTTCATCAACGCCACCTGGCGCGGCTCAGTCCCGGCGATGCGCGGCTGTTGATCGACCAGGGCAATTATGTTTCCGCCCGGGCGGGTGAACAACTCACCCATGCGGGTCAGCGCGCCGAAACGCTCTATTTCCTCGCCGCCGGCACCGCCGCGGTCATCGTCGACGGCACGGTCGTCGGTCGCCTCGACCCCGGCGACCTGATTGGCGAGGCGGCGTTGCTGCCCGACGGCGTGGCCAGTGCCAGCGTCCAGGTGGTCGAGGACGGCGCCCGCCTGTGGTTCATCCCGCGTGATCGGCTCGACCAGTTTCTCGCCGCACAGCCCGTCATCGCGGCGGAGCTGCGCGCCGCGACTCTGGCGGCGCTACAGGCGAAGCTGCAGGCAGCGAACCGGCGGTAGAGCCTGATCGTCTTTGTTCGAAGCGCATAGCGCTTGGCGCAAAGACGTGAATCAGGCTCCATCCACAATCGCGACCGCACATGGTCCCGCGACTAACGAAGACGCGTCGCGCCATTGGTGCCCGCGTCATCCAGCCGCTCGACAAGGCGCGCCAGCCCCAGGTCAAATTTGCGATCGGACGCCCAAGCCGCCAGTTCTTCGCGCGCTTGCGCATCCCCCGCCAGTGCCCCCTCGTACAAATTATTCATGCGTTCGACGTCAACGGCCTCGATACCGAGGCCCGGTTCCATCACCGCTACGGGCGTTGTCCGACCGCGCACCACGATGCGCCCCATCGTCCGCAACACAATCCCGCTGGCAAACGCAGCGGCTTCCCGGCTGAGGAGGATCGACGTACCGAGCTGTTTATTCGCGTTTTCAAGTCGCGCGGCGAGGTTCATGGTGTCGCCCAGTGCGGTATATTGTATTCGTCCGTCGCCGCCGAAATTGCCGACGATGGCTTCACCGTAATGCAGGCCAACTCTGGTCCTGCCGACGCGGCCGCCGGCGGGCAACACACGGCTGCGGAACATCTCGCCAGCTTCGTGAATGGCGACCGCCGCACGCGCCGCCCGTTCGCCATCGTCCTCCCGCGCCAGCGGCGCACCCCAAAAGGCGACGACCGCATCGCCGACGAACTTGTCGATGGTGCCGCCATGGTCGAGCACCACCTGACTCAAAGTTTCGAGATAATCGTTGAGGAAAGTGGCAATTTCGTCCGGCGCCTCGCTCTGACACAGCGCGGTAAAGCCCTCAAGGTCCGAAAACAGCGCAAAAACCTGACACCGCTGGCCGTTCAGCGCGAGTCGGGTCGGATCATTGATGATCTGCTCCGCAATTTCTGGCGGGAGGTATCGGGTCAGTGCCGATTGCGCGATGCGCCCCTGTTCCCAAGCCTTGGCCCGCCGTACCATTGCGACCGCAAAAGGCCCTATCGCCCAGCACATCAGCCATCCGAACGCCCCAACTCCCGCCGAATCTTCGTACAGATATTCGACGGCAAAGGGGACAATCACTAACCACGCCAACTGCCCGATGATCAGAATTGTGCGCAACCAGCGCGGCATCGCCAACGCCGCCGTCAGCATCGCCAGCGGCAATATCAACAGCGGTAGCAGCGGCGGGAACCATGTCGGCGGCTTCCAGTATCGTTGCCCGTCCAGCGCCTGCGCCAACATGTTGGCATGGACTTCGATCCCCGCCATTTGGCCCAGTCGTGTATCCCCGGTTATATCGATCAACGGTGTCGAATACTGATCCACATCGGTCAGATCTGCGCCGATCAAGACATGCCTGCCCGCGATTTCTGGACCCAACAACGCGGCCACTTCACCCAAGTCAGGATCCGCAAAAATATCGATCGGCAAGGTGGTGATGACAGGCCGGTTCGGCGTGGACGGCGCCCGGAAACGGATCGGCCCGTCATAATCTGCTAGCATTCCGCCAGAAAGCGCTCGTGCCAGCAACGGATATTGATCTGGCCGTGCGGTCGGCCAAGTGCGAATGACGTAGTCGTCATCCTCCTGTAAGGCCAAGGACACGAGATGTGATGCGGGCACGCCGGATGCCTCAACGAAATTGGCGTGTACAGTGCGGCGACCTTCCCATTCGTCCCGTGGGAATTTGTCCTCGCCAAATAGATAAAGCGGGGCATGCATGCCCCGCATGACTTGCAGCAATGCGCCATCCTCTGGCCGTTCAAGGTCGAAGAGCATGTCTACCGTAACCGACTGCGGCCCTAGCGCGTCAATCGCCGCCAACGCACGCGCCAACAGCGAGCGATCAAGCGGATTCTGTGTTTGCGTCGCGATCACCGTTTCGTCAGTGAATACGATCAGGGTGATGCGATTGTCGGTGTCCGCAAACTCCGGAAACAGCGAAGCTCGGAAGCTGTACAACTGCCGCTCAGCGCTGCGAAACGGCTCGACATACCATGAAAAACCGCCCGCCACGACGGCGAGCAGTATCAACAGGCCGAGACCGACACGGGCCGCCGGGTTGAGCCAGCGCAACCCATCCAGCCAGCCCTTCGACACGGCCTTCACTGGGACAAATTCCAACAGTCCCACATGACGGAGCGATGGGCCGGCTTATACCGCAACGGGCTCACACCCTTATAACGATCATCTTTTCGATGGTCATTTCATGCATGGTATAGGGAATACCGCCGACGCCATGGCCCGACGTCCTGAGCCCCGCGAACGGCATCCAGTCGGTGCGGAACGCCGTGTGGTCGTTCACCATCACCGCCGATGCATCAATATTGCGATAGGTGTGGATCGCCGATGCCAAATCGTTGGTGAACACCGACGCTTGAAACGCAACGTCGAGCGAATTGGCCTGTGCTATCGCGACATCGACATCGTCATAGCCATAGATACAGACGGCGGGGCCGAACACTTCGTTACGCGAGATTGTGGCATCAACCGGCGGGTTGAGCAGCACCGTCGGCGCATAAGTCGTCGCCGACAATCTTTCCCCACCGCTCAATATCCGCGCGCCTCCGCTGCGCGCCTCATCGACCCATTGCGCGACCCGATCCACCTCTTTGGGGCGGATCAACGGGCCGCATTCGGTGTCCTCATGAATGGCATTGCCGACCTTGAGCGCGCTCGCCGCCGCCGCCATCCGTTCGGCCAGTTCGCCGACGATAGAGCTATGGGCAAATACGCGCTGGACCGACACGCACACTTGCCCGGAATGGTAGAATCCGCCCTTGACGAGGCTTGGCACCGCCTTGTCGAGATCCGCCGTCGCATCCACTATCACCGGCGCGACGCCGCCATGTTCGAGCGCGCAGCGCGCACCGGGCGCGAGCTTCGCACGCAGGCCCCAGCCGACCCCGGCCGAGCCGATAAAGCTGAAAAAGGCGACACGCGGGTCGGTCACCATCTTTTCAGACGCGTCGCGCGGCGGCGCGACGGCGCGCGCCCAATCCTCCTCGAGACCCGCTTCATGCAGGATGGCAATAAACTCGAACGCCGACAGTGGCGTATCGCTCGCCGGCTTGACGATCACCGGACATCCGGTGGCCACCGCCGGTGCAACCTGATGGACGATGAGGTTGAGCGGATGGTTGAATGCCGAGACCGCGACAACCACGCCGATCGGCTCACGCGTCGTCCAGGCGATACGGCCGTCACTCGCCGGGGTCAGGCCCATGGGTATTTCGGTGCCGCGCAATGCGCCGATTTCGTGGATGCACAGCTCCATCCCGTTGATCGCCCGGTCAACTTCGACCCGCGCGTCGACCAGCGGCTTGCCGCCTTCATCGGCTATCTGAAAGGCGAGGTGGTCTCGCCTTTCCTTCATGATTTCCATTGCGCGGTGCAGGATCGCGGCCCGCTCATGCGGCTTTTTCCACCGCGAACGGTCGCGATAGAGGGCGTGGGCCCGCGCCAGATAGCTATCGACGGTCGCCCAATCGGCGGTCGGAACGCCGCCGATCGGCTGTAGATCGAACGGATTGACGACTTCGTGCATGCCACTTCCTAATTGCGTGCCGGTCCCGCCGGGGCCGGTCTGGCTGGTGCCTGGTTGATCGGGTCAGGACCCACCGTCACCGCACCCTCCCCCCGCCCGGTAGACGCGGGGAGGGCAGCGGTCACAACGCCTTCGACAGTTCCTTGATATCGACGTTCAAAATCTGGTCATTTTCCGAATAATCCACCGGACAATCGATCAGGTGGACGCCCGGCGTATCGCGGCAATGTTTCAGCACGTCCTGCAAATGCGCGGAACTGGTGATACGGTGACCATGGGCGCCATAGCTTTCGGCATATTTGACGAAGTCGGGGTTGTTATATTCCAGCCCCCAATCCTTGAAGCCCATATTCGCCTGTTTCCAGCGGATCATGCCATAGCTGCTGTCATTGAGGATGAGCACGGTCATGTTGAGGCCGAGGCGAACCGCCGTCTCCATTTCCTGACTGTTCATCATGAAGCCGCCGTCGCCGCAAATCGCCATCACCTTGCGATCGGGATAGAGCATGGCCGACATCATCGCCGATGGCAGACCCGCGCCCATCGTCGCCAGCGCATTGTCGAGCAGCACCGTATTGGGGTGATAGGCGGTATAACCGCGCGCGAACCATATTTTGTAGACACCATTGTCGAGACAGATGATGCCGCTGTCCGGCATCGCGTCGCGGATCGACTGGACGAGGTGCGGCGGAAAAATCGGGAAACGCGCGTCGGCGGCGAGCGGCGCGGTGTGCGCGACCTCCGCAGCACGATAGCTGAGCAAATGGTCGAACGCCCATGCCGGGTTGGGCTTTATCTTCTCCTTCATCTGCCAGACGGCATTGGCGATATCGCCAATCACCTCGATGTGCGGGAAATATACCGGGTCGACCTCTGCCGTCTTGGTCGACACGTGGATGACCATCGGCCCGCCGTCGCGCATAAAGAAGGGCGGCTTTTCAATGACGTCATGCCCCAGATTGACGATGCAGTCCGACGCCTCCACCGCGCGGTGGACAAAATCCCCCGCCGACAGGGCCGCACAACCCAGAAAGCGCGGATGCCGTTCGTCAATGACACCCTTGCCCAGCTGTGTCGTCAGGAAAGGGATGCCCGTTTTTTCGACAAATTCCTGAAGCATTTTGGAGGTCATCGTCCGGTTCGCACCGGCGCCGATGACCAGCACCGGCGACTTGGCAGCCTGTAGCGCCTCCACCGCCGCGATGATCGATTTTTCATCGGCGTTGGGGCGGCGCACCT
>CAZAWL010000076.1:0-8812 GCA_964488705.1 uncultured Sphingopyxis sp. | reverse complement strand
AAGCTTAAGTGGCGGTTATGTGTTTCGACAAGGCTAAGCCGCCGGGCAAGGACGGGCAGTGGCGCGCCGGTTACGTGGATGAATCTATCATGTCAACAATGTTTGTTGTAATTTTATTACTATTTTATCAATTTCAACATCATTTAATTCGTCAACATAACGCGCCCAGGCTGCGGGTGGCTGGTTGCGGAACCACGTAAATTGGCGTTTTGCAAAGCGGCGGGTGGATTGTTGCGCCCAAGCTAGCGCTACAGCGAGGCCGCCGCGCGGGTCGATTTCCAGTTCGCCCGACCAATAGGCGGCAATTTCGGGAACGCCGATCGCGGTCATTACGGGCAGCGTCGGGTCAAGCCTGCGGGCGAGCAGGCGGTCAACCTCGTCAATCGCGCCATGGTCGAACATCCACGCGAGCCTTGCATCACAGCGGCCATAAAGCCAGTCACGTGGCGGTAGCAGGATTGCCGGGGTCAGGCTGATGGCCGCTTCTATGCCGCCCTCGCGCCGCCGTTGCCACGCCAGGAGCGGCGTGCCGGTCGCCTCGATTACTTCGAGGGCACGGGCGATGCGCGTCTTGTCGAGCGGCTTGAGCCGTGATGCCGCGCCCGGGTCGGCGGCTTGTAGGCGCCGCCACGCCTCGCCGACCGGCAGAGCGCGGATGGCGGCGCGCAGATCGTCCGGGATCGGCGGCACCGGCGCGATGCCGTGCAACAAAGTGTCGATGTAGAGCCCCGTGCCGCCAACGAGGATGGGAATCGCCCCTTGTTCATGGGCGGTGGCGATTTCCGCCTTTGCCTCGCCGGCCCAGCGCGCGGCGTCGCATGTCTCGGCGCCGTCGATATGGCCGAACAGCTTGTGCTGAACAGCCCGCATGTCGCGCGCTGTGGGTGCGGCCGACAAAATGGGGATGTCGGCATAAACCTGACTGGCGTCGGCATTGATGATGACGGTGTCGCGCCCCGCGTCCATTAGCGACTTTGCCAGCGCCATCGCCAGACTGCTCTTGCCGCTGGCGGTCGGGCCTGCAATGAGCGCGAGCGGCGGCAAGTTGTCGCGTCGTTCCGGAGAGTCGCCTGTGGTCATCGCCCGTTTGCTAGCCGACCCGGATTATGTTTACGACTCGTGCGATGCGATCGACGCCGATTTGCGCGAAACCCCCTTTGGCCGCAGCCTGCGGGCGAGAGACGCGGGGACGTACCAGGAATTGACGGCGGACGGTGGCGACATCGCCGTGTTTCGCAGCATCATCGAACCCTATTTTCCCGATGCCGACTGCCTGTTTGTCGATGACAACATAGGGGTGCCCGGCGTGTTCGTTTCCGACATGGATTCGACCATGATCGGCCAGGAGTGCATCGACGAACTGGCCGATTATGCAGGATTGAAGCCGCAAATCGCGGCCATCACCGAACGGGCGATGCAGGGCGAACTGGATTTTGAATCGGCGCTGCGTGAGCGGGTACGCTTGCTCACCGGATTGGACGAAGCGGCGATCGGTCATTGTCTGGCAGAACGGATCAGGCCGGTGCCCGGTGCCCGCACTTTGGTGATGACGTTGCGCTCGCTTGGGTGCCACACCATCTTGGTGACGGGCGGATTTCACCATTTCGCCGACCCTGTTGCAGCGATGTTGGGCTTTGACCATGTCGTCGGCAACCGGCTCGATGTCGCGGGTAACAGGCTGACCGGCGGCCTGATCGGCAGCATTGTCGACAGCAGAACAAAGCTGGCGGTGCTGACCGATGCGGTGGCGATGCGGGGCGGCGCGGCGCGATCACTCGCGACGGGTGACGGCGCCAATGACATACCGATGCTGCAGGCCGCGACCTATGGCATCGCCTATCGTGCAAAGCCAAAGGCCCGCGCCGCCGCCAATGGCCGTGTCGAACAGGGTGACCTTACCGCCATCCTCCATCTGCTCGGCATCGCCGAACAGCAATGGGTCGAATAGCGGCGATTTAGCCGACCCTATCGCTGGACCGGAAAGCAGCCATTGGGGCGTACTGCGCCGCACGCTGCCTCCGCTGCGGCGCGGCTGGCATAGGGTCCGGCCTGAAGCCGGGTCACATTGCCTGCGACGACATAGCTGGGCTGCGCACCGGTGAGGCGGGTGGAGAGGCGCGACCACAGCGCCTGCGCATTGGCACGGCTCGAAAAGGCGCCGAGCTGAACCCGCCAGGCACCGCCGCTGGCGGCGGGCGGCGTGGCGCGCGGCGGTACGGGCGCGGGTGCAGCGACCGCCGGTCGCGCGGCCGGCGTTGCTGGTGCCGGTGGCAGCGATGCCGGGTCGACGCCGAGCGGCGGCGGCGTATAGCTGACCCCCGGAGCGGACGGCGGCAGGCTCGCGACGCGAACGTTTGACGGCTGGTTCGGCGGTGCCGGCGGCAGCGCGTTCGTCATGGCGGCGAGGCGCGCCTGGCCTTCGCTTTGTTCGAGCTGTTCGGCCAGCTGCAATCCCTGGCGCCGGATTTCGAGCGGAATCGCCTGATCCATCTGGACCAGTCCGGCGGAGGCGCGTTGCAGGCCCGCGTCGCTGGCGCGCTTCATCAAAGCATAGGCGCGGACAAAATCCTGCGTCACGATTTCACCGCGATAAAGTTCGGCCCCGACAAGGAACTGGGCGCGCGGCTCTCCACGCGCGGCAGAGCGTTCAAGCCAGGGCAGCGCTTCGGCCTTGCGGTTCAGTTCATACAGCACGAGGCCCATATTGTCCTGCGCCTGCAAATGGCCCTGTTCGGCGGCGCGCCGGTACCATTCGACCGCCTGCGGCCAATTCTGTTCGACCCCGCGACCCAGTTTATAGGCCTGACCGAGGTTGAACTGAGCGTCGGCATTGCCGGCCAGCGCCAGTGGCCGCCATTCGGCCACCGCACGGGCATAGTCGCCGGCTTCCCACGCCGTCACGCCGGCGAGCACGTCGGCCCGCGCAGGGGAAAAGGCTGCAAAACTGCATGAAGCTGCGACAAGGCCAAAGGCCAGAGCGGCGCGGAACGCGCGGCGTGGTCGGGCAGTCATCTTTGTCTCCATCAAACCGCCGGCGCGCGGGCCGACCATGGTCCCCACCCTTTAGCAGAAAAATAGTGAACCGGGCGTTAGCGCTTTTTTGGCGCGATGCCGCGCCGCGCGACCAGAGATGGCGCTACGCGTTAACCAGATTTTAGGGCTGAGGTGAAAGATAGGTCGGACAGAGGATTTTTTCTGGCCTCCACCATGTGCCAGCAGCGTCAAGGGGACTGCGTTTTGCGTGTTCTAGCTTTAGCCTCCCAAAAAGGCGGATCGGGCAAGACAACTTTGTCCGGGCATCTGGCCGTTCAGGCGCAGCGCGCCGGTGCGGGCCCGGTGGTGTTGATCGATATCGACCCGCAGGGTTCGCTCGCCGATTGGTGGAACGAACGCGACAGCGAATATCCCGCATTCGCCCAAACCACGGTGGCGAGGCTCGCCAGCGACCTTGACATCCTGCGTCAGCAGGGGTTCCGGCTGGCGGTCATCGATACCCCACCGGCCATCACCATGGCCATTCAAAGCGTCATTTCGGTCGCCGAGCTGATCGTCGTGCCGACCCGGCCCAGCCCGCATGACCTGCGTGCCGTCGGGGCCACCGTCGACCTGTGCGACCGCGCCGGCAAACCACTGATTTTCGTCGTCAATGCCGCGACGCCCAAGGCAAAGATCACCAGCGAAGCCGCGGTCGCCCTGTCACAACATGGCACGGTTGCACCGGTCACGCTGCACCATCGGACCGACTATGCGGCATCGATGATCGACGGTCGCACCGTGATGGAAGTCGACCCCGACGGTCGTTCCGCCGGGGAAGTGGTGGCGCTGTGGGATTATATTTCCGATCGGCTGGAAAAGAATTTCCGCCGCACGATCTTTTCGGCGCCCGCATCATCGGTGCAGAGCGTTGCGCCGGGCGCCATACGCCCGCTGGGTGGCGGCTTTGGCCGCCGCGTCAACGGTTGAGGGAGGGTCGACTGATGTCCGAACCGAAACCCCTCGCTTCACTTTCTGCCGGACTGCTCGCTCGCAAGGGCGCAGCGCGGCCGGCCATGCGTCGCCAGGTGCAATTGCCGGGCAATGATGCCGCCCATCTCGAAGATTTGGGCTGGAACGACATGGGCTATGTGGTCGATCCGCAGGATGACCCGGCCAGCCCGGCCCAGGATGCGGGCCACGGCGCGCCGCTTTATGGTCTGTCGCCGATGGCGCCGAGCCATGATGACGCACCGTCGCATGTTGCGCGCGAACTGGACGCAGCGGCTGACGCCGCCGAAGTGGCGGACGCCACGGTCTCCGTCCCCGAAGTACGGTTGCAGCAGCAGGCGATTGCCACAGCGATGGCACCGCAGCACAACGCCGGGCCTGCGCCGGTGGAACCCGTGTCAGCAGCACCCAAGCGCCAGCGCGCCCCGCGCGCCCGTGCCGGGTCAAAGGGCAATTTCGCCTTTACGTTGCGCCTCGACCCCGACCGGCACCTTCGCTTGCGGATCGCCAGCGCGACGTCCAATCGTTCGACCCAGCAAATCCTCATCGCGCTGGTCGACGACTATCTGAAAAGCCGCCCCGAAATCGATGCCTTCGCCGCGCAACTGCCGGCATCGGATGCCTATAAATTGTCCGATGTTGCGTAACAGGGAATGATCAACATGACCCGCACTGCCATGCTCAAATTTGCTGCTTCCGGCCTGATCGCCGCAATCAGTTTCGGCCTGCCGACGACCACCGTCGCCGCAGGCGATGGTGACGCCCCCCGCGCCAACCCGGCGCGCGCGTCGAGCGATGCCAACCGTGCGACCCGCATGCTCGAGCGCGGACGGATGGACCGGGCGGTCGGCTATGCCGAAAACGCCGTGCTGATGGACCCGGACAATGCCGCGCATCGGGCGCTTTTGGGTCAGACCTATCTGGCCAATGGCCGATTTGCGTCGGCCGAATCAAGCTTTGCTGCGGCCCGCGCGCTGGGTGATACCGGCACGCGCACGATCGTCGGCCATGTCCTTTCGATGATCGCACTAGGCCGGTCGGGAGAGGCTCTGGCCACCATCGACGCGCACGCTGCCACATTGCCTGCCAGTGACCTGGGTCTGGCGCTGACGCTTGCCGGCCAGCCCGAACGCGGCGTCATGGTGTTGACCGACGTCGTCCGGTCCGGTGACTCCACTGCGCGCGACCGTCAGAATCTGGCGCTGTCCTATGCGGCTGCGGGACGCTGGCTCGAAGCCCGGCTGATCGCCGCACAAGATCTGGGCGCTGCCGGCGTCGGGCCGCGAATCGAACAATGGGCGTCGATGCTGCAGGCGGGTGATCCGCGCACGCGCATCGCCAGCCTGCTTGGCACCAGCGTCGCGCAGGACCCCGGCATGCCGGTGCGCCTCGCGCTCGGTGGCGCGCCGGTGACGGTTGCCGCAGCCGCGGTCGACCCTGCGCCAATCGCGCTCTATGCGCCGCCGCCGCCGTCGGAGAGCGATGCCCTCGTCGAAACCATGCTGGCCGATGCCGCCGGCAATGACGCGCCCGCCGTTGCGGAACGTCCGGTCGAAGTGGCGATCCCCGCCAGCGCGCCGGTTGTCGCTCCGGTCGCGGTTGCGGCTGTGGCGGATGCTAATGCGCCGCTCGTCTTTGTATCGAACCCTGTCATTCAGCCGCTGCGCAGCATCGTTGCTGCCGTTGCGCCGCTGCGTGAGCCGATTGCCGCCGCCCCGGCGGCCCGGTCGAGGCCAGCACGTGTCGCCGGGTCGTTCACCCGCGCGGCGGCCTCAACCGCAACGGCACCAGCCGGCACGCCGTCGGCCCCTGCGGCCACGGCACCAAGCGCGCCGGTCGAGGCGGCAGCCGTGACCCCGCCAACCGGCCCGGTCCGGACCAGCGGCTGGGCTGTCCAGCTCGGTGCATTCGACAATGCCGCCATCGCTCGCAGCAACTGGTCGCGGTTGAGCCAGCGTCATGCCGCCCTGGCCGGATTCGACGGTGTGGCGACGATGGTCAATGTCGGCGGCCGCACATTCCACCGCCTCAATGCGACCGGATTTGACAGTCGTGAGGAGGCAAATGCCCTTTGCGCGCAGATCCGCCGCGCCGGTGGCACCTGTTTCGTCCGCAGCTTGCCCGCCACCGAACGGGCGCAGTGGGCATCGCGTCCGCTGCCGACGCGGGTCGCCACACGCTAATTACTGCCCCGCAGGGGCAGCGATGGACATGAATATGGGGTGCTGCCGCTGGCAGCGCCCCTTTTTCGTTCCATTGTGGTCCACGCACTTGCTTTGTTTCGCGATTCATTCCCATATGCGCGTTCAGCAAAGGGGGGCGGAATGGCGTTCGACGAGTTGCGCAACAACAAGGGGGGTGTTCGCGCCGCCTATAAGGATGTTGCGCGCTGGATCGAGGCCACGGGCATCGACAATCTGTCGCTGCGCCGGGCAGAGGCGGAGGCCATTTTTCGCCAGATCGGCGTGACCTTTGCCGTCTATGGCGAGGGCGGCGACCCCGAAAGACTGATTCCCTTTGACCTCATCCAGCGTGTGTTTTCGGCGGTCGAATGGGCTAGGCTCGAACGCGGGATTACGCAGCGGGCGCGGGCGCTCAATGCCTTTTTGCGCGACGTCTATCATCGCGGCGACATCATAAAGGCGGGCATCGTTCCCGCCGACCTCGTCTATTCCAACGCCGCCTTTGTGCCGCAGATGCTGGGCTTTGACCCGCCGGGCGGTGTCTACAGCCATATTGTCGGCATCGATCTGGTGCGCACCGGCGATAATGATTTTGCGGTGCTGGAGGATAATTGCCGGACACCGTCGGGCGTATCCTACATGCTCGAAAACCGGGCCATCATGCAGCGCATGTTCCCGCGCCTGTTTACCGGCGGGGCGGTGCGACCGGTCGACACCTATCCGCAGCAATTATTCGAATCATTGCAGGAAGTCGCGCCGGCGCGGTCAAAGGGTGATCCGGTCGTCGTCGTGCTGACACCCGGCCCGTATAACAGCGCCTATTATGAGCACAGCTATCTGGCCGACCTGATGGGCGTCGACCTGGTCGAGGCACCCGACCTGTTCGTCGAATCCGACGGCGTGTACATGAAAACCACCACCGGGCCGCTAAAAGTCGATGTCATTTATCGGCGCATTGACGATGAATATATCGATCCGCTGGCATTTCGGCCGGAAAGTCTGCTGGGCGTGCCCGGCCTGTTCCATGCCTATCGTTCGGGCCACGTCACGATCGCTTCCGCTCCCGGCGCGGGCATTGCGGATGACAAGGCCATCTATGTCTTTGTGCCGGAAATGATCCGTTTTTATCTGGGTGAGGAACCGATCCTGCCCAATGTGCCCACCTATCGCTGTGCCGTCCCCGACGAATTTGCCTATGTCATGGAAAACCTGCCCGATCTGGTGGCCAAGGAAGTGCATGGGTCGGGCGGCTATGGCATGTTAATCGGCCCCAAGGCCACCGACGAAGAAATCGCCGCCTATGCCCGGCGCATTCGCGCCAACCCGCACGATTTCATCGCCCAGCCAACGCTTGACCTGTCGACATCGCCCACGCTGGTACCGCCGGGGACGGAAGGGGGCAACGCCACACTGGCTGGACGGCATGTGGATTTCCGCCCCTATTGCCTCGTCGGCCGGTCGGTGCGCCTCGTGCCGGGCGGGTTGACGCGGGTGGCGCTGACGCCGGGGTCGCTGGTGGTCAATTCCAGCCAGGGCGGCGGCGTCAAAGACACTTGGGTACTGACATCATGAGCGGTCGCAAAGCTCCCCTTTGCAAAGGATCGCCACCATGTTGAGCCGTGCTGCCGACCATCTGTTCTGGCTTGCCCGCTATACCGAACGCGCCGACGCCGCCGGACGGTTGCTGATGATGGGGCAACGCCTGACCATGCTGCCCGACGCGATGGAGGGTGCGGCCTGGCGGTCCGTCCTGCGGGTTGCGGCGTGCGAGCATCGCGTCGAAGCCGATGCCGATGTCGATGAAGCGGATGCGGTGCGCGTATTGCTGCTCGACCCCGACAACCCGTCATCAATCCGTGCGTCGCTCAACCATGCACGCTGGAACGGCCGCGCCGTCCGCACCGCGCTGACCAGCGAAATGTGGGAGGCGCTGAATGACGACTGGCGCAAGCTCGAGCGCACGACGATCGAACGTGCGCTTAAGGACCTGCCCGACCTGATCGACTGGGTGCGCGGTTATGTCAGCCGGTTCCGCGGTGCCGTGGCGACCAGCATGTTGCGTAACGAGGGGCATGATTTTCTGCGAATCGGCAGCGCCATCGAGCGGGCGGGCAACACGCTGCGCCTGCTCGATGTCAATTACCATACGCTCGTGCCCACCGGCGATCGCGTCGGCTGGCACCGCGATGATTTTCGCTGGAGCTCGCTGTTGCAAACGCTGTCGGGCCGCCGCGCCTATTACCATGTCTATCGCGAGAATTTGCGTCCCTGGCATGTCGCCGACTTTTTGCTGACAAGCCGGATTTTCCCGCGCAGCCTTGCCTTCAGCGTCTCGCAAATCCGCTATCACCTCGACCGGTTGGCGCGGCATCACCGTCAGACCCACCCCGTCCACCGCACGATCGAGCGGTTTGACGACCGGCTCGCGCGCATGGGCGAAGGCGCGATTTTCCAATATGGGTTGCACGAATTCGTCGTCGAGTCGCTGGAGGAACTGGCAGCGGTATCGCGTGAAGTGGGGGAGGCGTATCATTTCCAATAGTGGCAAACCCCCTGCCAATCGGGCCCGGCTGATTGTCACGCACCGCACATCCTATCATTTCCCGGATGGCGCGGCGCGGCTGTTGCTGCAATTGCGCCTGTGG
>CAZAWL010000075.1:0-8844 GCA_964488705.1 uncultured Sphingopyxis sp. | reverse complement strand
GCGAACCATATCGCGTCGATATCCTCCCGGTTCGCAAATTCGACAAAGGCGGCGGCGCGCTGTTCATCGCTGCCGGCGAAATGGCCGTGCATCGCGGGCTCGGGGACGTGCGCGGCATCCGAAAGGACAAAGCCGGTTTCGCCGCCGACTTCATTGGGGGACCGGCCATAGACCTGCGGGTGCCAGACCAGTTCCACGTCGGGAAAATTGGCGGCAGCAAATGCCGATGCGCGCTCGACATGGCGCGGCAGCAAATAGACGCTGGGGGCGACAATCCCGATCCGCATGCCCGCCATTCTCCCCTTTCAATCACCTGCCAAAAGCCATAGCGGGGGGCGATGACAAATTCCAAACGCTATTTCTTTTGCGGCATCGGCGGGTCGGGCATGTTGCCGCTGGCACTGATCGCGCAGGCGCGTGGGGCCGAAGTTTGGGGCAGCGACCGCAGCCGCGACCAGGGCCGGACCCCTGACAAATTCGCGTGGCTCGAAAGTCGGGGCATGCGTCTGTTCGCGCAGGATGGCAGCGGGGTCAGCGCGCCTGAACAGGTCATCGTCGCATCGGCTGCGGTAGAGGCGAGCGTGCCCGACATCGCGCGGGCGCAGGCACTGGGGTGCCGCCGCATGACCCGCGCCGAGCTCAATGCCGAACTGTTCAACGCCGCCACGGCCCGCATCGGCATTGCCGGGACCAGCGGCAAATCAACCGTCACCGGGATGATCGGGTGGATCCTGCATCGCGCCGGCCGCGACCCGACGGTGATGAATGGCGCGGTGATGCGCAATTTCGCCGGACCGGACCGGCCATTTGCCAGCGCCGTCACCGGCGGTAGCGACGCCTATGTCAGCGAAGTCGACGAAAGCGACGGGTCGATTGCACTATATAACCCCAGCATCGCGGTCGTGACCAACATCAGCCTCGACCACAAAAGCCTCGATGAACTGCATGATCTATTTGGGCAATTTACCCGAAAGGCCGCGACATCCATCGTCAATGCCGATGATGCGGAAAGCGCGCCGCTGCGCCATGCCCGCGCCGTGACGTTCGGCTTTGCCGACGGCGCGCATGTCCGTGCCAGCGCCTATCGCGCCGAGGATTTCGGCAGCCATTTCACGGTCCATGCAGCGGGGTCGAGCCACGGCGCCTTCATCCGCATGCCCGGCCGCCATAATGTCAGCAACGCGCTGGCCGCGATTGCCGCGACCCATGCCGCAGGCGTTCCGGTGGCGGAGGCGGTTGCCGCGCTCGCCGATTTCACCGGCCTCGCCCGCCGTTACGAGGTGGTCGGCAGCGCTGGCGGCATCACCGTCATCGATGATTTCGCGCATAATCCGGACAAGGTTGCCGCGACGCTCGCCGCCGCTACCGCCCAACCCGGCCGGTTGCTCATTTTTTTCCAGCCGCATGGCTATGGCCCGCTGCGGCAAATGGGCAAGGAACTGGCCGCCAGCTTTTCCGGCGGGATGCGCACCGGCGACAAGCTGTTCGTCTGCGACCCCGTCTATTTCGGCGGCACGGTGGACCGCAGCCGCGGCAGCAAGGAACTCGTGTTCGACGTGATTTCCGGCGGCGGTTACGCTGTCCATATGAGCGCGCGCAGCAGTTGCGGCGAAGCGATCGTCACCGAAGCGCGCAGCGGTGACCGCATCCTCATCCTGGGCGCGCGCGACGACACATTGACCGATTTCGCGCGCGGGGTTTTGGTGGCGCTGCCGGACGGCAGGTGAACGCGCCCGAAGCCTTATGGATAATGCCGATTTAATCATTGGCGTGGCTGTCCGTTACTAGCGTCATGAACGCACCTGCCCATCCGATCAAAACCGGACTCATCGCCCGTTTTTTTGGTGCACGCGACGCTGGTGCGGATGCCGCGCCAATCGATTGTGACAACGGCGGCGTGCCGACCGCATTCCACCATCGTCACGGCGCAAAAATAGAGGAAATGTGCGTCTGGCTGGCGCAAGCCGGGCTGGAGCCGACCACCGACACCCTGTCCCTCGCATGGCATATGTTGACCGGATCAGGCCAGGCGGGATTCGCGCTGGTTGCCAAGGCACGTGACGAGGATGGCCGCATTGATGCGGCTGCGGTGCCGCATCTGATGATCGCGCTGGGGCTCCGGCCGGATCGACGCGCCATCAACGCGATGATCGATGCTGCCAAGTCCAACGTCGACAGTGCCCAAGCGCTGACGGGGGATTCCAGCGCCGCGCTCGCCGATTACCGCACCGCCATGGCCGACCCGGTCGATGCATTGGCCGACCCCGGTCGCGCCAAAGCCGCGCTGTCGGACGTGCAGTTGCTGACCAGCGCACTGCTCGAACGCACGCTCACTGCGGAAACCGAGCTGCGCAAAACGGCAGAGGTGATGGGCGAGCTGCGCGAACGCCTGACCGACTCTCAGAAACAGGCGCTGGCCGATCCACTCACAAAATTGCCCAACCGCCGCGCTTTTGAACTGGCGCTGTCGAACGGGCTGGGGGCGTGCGCCAAGGACCGGCCACTGTGCGTCGCCTTTATCGACCTCGACCATTTCAAACGCGTCAACGACACCCACGGCCACGCCACCGGCGACCGTGTGTTGTGCTATGTCGCCAAAATGCTGTCCAAGCTGAGCAACGACAATTGTCACGTCGCGCGCCATGGTGGCGAGGAATTTGCGCTGATTTTCGAAGGGTTGAATGCGAGCGAATCATTCGAAAGGCTCGATGGGGCGCGGCAGGCGCTGGCGGACGCGTCGCTGCGCAATCGGGACAATGGCGAACCAATCGGAAAACTCAGCTTTTCCGCCGGGCTGGCACAGCATAAGCGGGGTGAAAGCGCGTCACGGCTGCTGGCCCGCGCGGATGCCGCACTTTATGCGGCAAAGGCGGCCGGGCGCGACAATATTCACCTGGCGACCGCCACCCGGTAGCGAAAAGCTCTGGGGTGAAGCTGGGCCCTATCGCGGGCGGCACAAAGCCTTGCTTTTGGGCCAAACCTCTGTATAGCCCCGCGCTCCACGCCCCTCGCGGGCGGGAATCACTAGAAGACCAAGACGACAGCCGGAGGGGTTCGGGCATGGTGCCCGCGCCAGCGATCGGCCAAAACAGGAAGAAGCACATGGCTCATTACGAGCATGTCTTCCTCGCGCGTCAGGACCTTAGCCAGGCCCAGGTGGATGCCCTGGCCGAAGGTGCGACGAAGATCGTGGAAGACCATAAGGGGACGGTTGTACGCACCGAAACCTGGGGCTTGAAACAGCTCGCCTACAAAATCGAAAAGAATCGCAAAGCGCATTTCGTAATGCTGGCAATGGACGCCCCGGGCGACACCGTCGCCGAGCTGGAGCGTCAGGCCGCGATCAACGAAGATATTATCCGCTATCTGACGGTGCGCGTTGACGCCCATGAAGACGGCGTTTCGGTGATGATGCGCAAGGCAGACCGCCGCAGCCGTCGCGACCGCGACGACGAAGCGTAAGGGAGGCGACAACGCATGGCACGACCATTTTTCCGCCGGCGCAAGACCTGCCCGTTTTCGGCCAAGGACGCACCGGTCATCGATTATAAGGACATCCGCCTGTTGTCGGGTTTCCTCTCCGAACGCGGCAAGATCATGCCTTCGCGCATTACCGCCGTTTCCGCCAAAAAGCAGCGCGAGCTGGCCCGTGCGATCAAGCGCGCCCGCCACATCGGCCTGCTGCCCTTCATCGTGAAGTAAGGAGCAGATATCATGCAGATCATCCTGCTCGAACGGATCGAAAAACTGGGCGCGATTGGCGACGTCGTCACCGTCAAGGACGGGTACGCCCGCAACTATCTGTTGCCGAACAACAAGGCGCTGCGGTCGAACGCGGCCAACCTCAAGCTGTTCGAAGCCAACCGTGCAAAGATTGAGGCCGACAACGCCGCCCGCCGCAGCGATGCCGAAGGGCACGCAACGTCGGTCGACGGGGCCAAGATCGTCCTTATCCGTCAGGCATCGAACGCGGGTCAGCTTTATGGCTCGGTTTCGGTCCGCGATATCGTCGAAGGCCTGCACGAAGCCGGCCACGACGTCGTCAGCAAGGCGATGGTTGTGCTGGAACGGCCGATCAAGACGCTGGGCCTGTTCGACGTCCGCATCAACCTGCACCCCGAAGTCGCGGTGACGGTTCAGGCGAACGTCGCGCGTTCGCCCGACGAAGCCGAATTGCAGGCACAGGGCATCAACGTGATCGATCAGCAATTTGCCGACGATCAGGCCGAAGCCGATGCCGCAGCCGAAGAATTTGCCGAGGTCCAGGCCGAAGCAACGGCGGAGCTGGAGGGCGAAGCCGCCCCCGCTGCGGACGAACCAGCCTGAAACGGCTGCCGCAGCCCGCATAAATTCGGGATTGAGAGTGTGAACCCCGTCGGCCCCCGTGCCGGCGGGGTTTTCCTTTGCATGTGCGAATTTGCACAGCTTTCCTACCTGCCCTGCCCCAGTATATGCTGACCACGGACAGGGAGGGACGGGCATGAGCTTTGACGCACGGGCAACGCAACAGAGGCTGGCCGACGCCGGCTATTACACCTACGCCATCGACGGCGCCTTTGGGCGGCGCAGCTATGCCGCGCTGTTCAGCGCCGTCGCGCGCCGTGAACTGGGCGACCTGGGCCTCGCCATCGGCGCGGCCTGCGTCACCGAATTTCCGATTGCCGGCATCACCACGGTGCGCACCATCGCCCATTTCATCGCGCAGACCGCAACCGAAACCGGCGGGTTCAAGGCGCTGGAGGAAAATCTCAATTACAGCGCAAAGGGGCTGAAAAGGGTCTGGCCCAGCCGCTTTCCGACCGACGCGTCGACCGTCGGCTATGTCATGAACCCGATTGCGCTGGCGAACAAAGTCTATGCCTCGCGTCTGGGCAACGGCAACACCGCGTCGGGCGATGGCTGGCGTTATCGCGGACGCGGCCTCATCCAGCTGACCGGGCGCAGCAACTATGCGGCGCGGGAGGCGGAGACCGGCATATCGCTCGTCGCCAATCCCGAACTGGCGTCGAACCCGGCGACATCGGTGCGCATCGCCTGCCTTTACTGGACGTCGCGCGACATCAACACACCCGCCAATGCCGACAATATCACGCGTGTGCGACAGCTTGTTAATGGTGGCAGCCACTGCCTCGCCGAAGCGCGCATCTACCTCAGCCGGGCGAAATCCTATTTGCGCTAAATTGCTGTGCGCAACGTCCCGCTGATGCATGTCACGGCACATCCACCGACATGGATGCCGTCGTCGCCATAGCGGATCTGCACCCGCCCGAGGCGGCCGACTTCGGCGCCCTGCGATGCGGTGTAACTATCCCCCGGCCGCGTCTGGCCCTGCATCAGGCGATAGGCCGCGACCGCGCCGTTGCCGCTGCCGCACACCGGGTCTTCGTTGATGCCGTCGGCGGGCGCAAAGCTGCGTACCTTTTGGGTGCCTGCGGCGTCGCGGCAATGGCCGAACACGGTCAGGCCGGTCGTGCCATGGCGCAGGTCATAGGCCGCAAGGCTGGCGAAATCCGGCATCAGCGCCTCGACCACGCCGGCATCCTCCACCTCGACAATCACCCAGCGCGGCCCGACATCGACGATCATCGGCTCGGCCAACGCCGCGGTGCCCAGCGCCGCCATCAGCAGCGCCGGCTCGGGCGCGAGGGTAATCTGGTGGTCCGGCAGGCGAAAGCTCAAACCTTTGGTCCGCCAGTCGTCCGGAACGGTGATCGGCACCAGCCCGACCGCCGATTGCTGGACGATCCGGCCATTGTCGGGCACGACCCGCCCACTTTCCAGCACCGCGTGGGCGGAGCCGATGGTCGGGTGTCCGGCAAAGGGCAATTCCGCGCGCGGGGTAAAGATGCGCAGCCTGTAATGCGCCCCGGCGTCGGTCGGCGCGAGGACAAAGGTCGTTTCCGACAGGTTGGTCCAGTTGGCAATCGCCTGCATCGCTTCGCCCGACAGACCGTCGGCGTCGAACACGACCGCCACCGGGTTGCCCATAAAGGGCACGGCGGTAAACACATCGACCTGGGTGAAGGGCAGGCTGTCGGCGGATGACATGGGCTGATGGCTCCGGTTCGTGACAATAGGTGCGGCTTGGCAATGCGCGCCCCGTTCATTACTGGCCAATGACAAAGCTGCAAGGCCGCCGCCGCGCGGCATCATGGATTGGGCCGATGATCAAAATCCTTCCCCTGCTGTCGCCGGAACAGATTGCGCAGCTCACCGCCATCGCGGCACGCGCCCCCTTTGCCGATGGCCGCATCTCCAACCCGCACAGCAGCGTCAAGAATAACCAGCAGCTGCATGATACGCGCGCCTATCACCAATCATCGGCCATCCTGCTCGACGCACTGGTCAGCCACCCCGAATTTCACGAATTCACCTTTCCGCAAAAGGTGGCGCCACCGATGATCACCAAATATGCGCCCGGGCAGCATTACGGGCTGCATGCGGACAGCGCGGTCATCACCCTGCCCGACGGCCCGCTGCGTTCGGACATCAGCTGCACCATTTTTTTAAGCGAACCAGAGCGTTATGACGGTGGCGCGCTGCACCTGTGCATGGGCGACCAGCATATCCGCTTTCGCGAGGCCGCTGGCACGGCCGTCCTTTACCCTTCGACCATGCTGCATGAGGTAGAACCGGTGACCCGCGGCGAACGATTGGTCGCTATCAGCTTTATTGAAAGCAAGATTGCCGACCTGGCCCGCCGCAACCTGTTGTTCGAGCTTAACGAGGTGGCTGCGCTGGAAGGGAACGGCATGGACCCGGCCAATTATGCGCGGCTTCAACTGGTACAGGCCAATTTGACGCGCATGTGGGCGGCGGCCTGACGCGCGTTCAATAACCCATCAAACTCATCACTTCCTTGCGGCTGCGCGGGTCGTCGAGGAAACAGCCGAACAACCGGCTGGTGATCATGCCGACGCCCGGCGTGCGAACGCCGCGACCGGTCATGCAGCCATGCTGCGCCTCTATGACCACCGCGACACCGTGCGGTTTCAGATTGTCCCAAATGCACTGCGCCACCTCTGCCGTCAGCCGTTCCTGCACCTGGAGCCGGCGCGCATACCCGTTGAGGACGCGGGCCAGTTTTGAAATGCCGACCACGCGGTCGCGCGGCATATAGGCGATCGACGCCTTGCCGGTGATCGGCGCCATATGATGTTCGCAATGCGACTGGAACGGAATGTCTTTGAGCAGCACCAGCTCGTCATAGCCGCCGACCTCCTCAAAGGTGCGCGACAAATGCACCGCCGGGTCTTCGCCATAGCCCTGGCAATATTCGACCCACGCCCGCGCCACGCGCTTTGGCGTGTCGAGCAACCCTTCGCGCGCCGGGTCATCGCCAGCCCACAGCAACAGCGTGCGAATGGCCTCTGCCACGGTGTCGGGAACGACGACCTTGCCATCGGGGCCAATGTCCCGCGGGGGGACAGGCGCCGCCATGATCTTTCTGTCTGCGTCTGCCATGTCGGAACTTTCTGCCTTTGCACATCGCTGTCGCACGACGCGGCAACGATCCGCTTCATGTTTCAGCCTCGTTCGCCAAAGGCAAGGGGCTTCACGTCCAGCCCGCCCTCACGGCAACGAAAAAGGGCGGACCAGATGGCCCGCCCTTCCCCTGTTCGATGAACCGATGTTGATCAGAAACGGAACCGCACCGACGCGCCATAGGTGCGCGGCTGGTTGCGATAGCCCGACAGCGATCCCGCTTGCGCCACGCTCGGGAAGATCGTGGTGACATAGGTCGTGTCGGTCAGGTTGCGGCCCCACACGGTGAACGACAGACCGTTGGTCAGGCCGAGCGTCGCCGATGCGCTGAGATTTTCGACAGCGCGGCGGAACGTCGGCGCGCCTTCGGCAATCTGGGTGTTGCTTTCCAGCTGATAGTCGGCGTGGAAGCCCAGCGTCGTGCCACCGGCAAATTCATGCGTGTAATCGCCGCCGACGCTGACCGCCCATTCCGGAATGCCGGCCGGACGACGCCCGGTCAGGTCGGTCGGGACGACAGAGAAGGTGGGCGTCAGGGCCGACGCACCCGGATAGCTGTCATAGACCGCATCGAGATAGGTCATCGCGCCGGTAAAGGTCAGGTTGCGGACCGGCGACAGCGACATGTCAAATTCGATACCGCGAACCGATTCCGACGGGGCGTTGCCGAGCACAAAGCCCGTACCGGTAAAGATATTGCCCTGGAAATTGGTCAGCGTCTGGTCGAACAGCGCCAGGTTAAAGGCAAAGCCCGGGAACTGGCCCTTCAGGCCGATTTCATAGACCTCAGCCTGTTCAGCCTGCGCAAAACGGGTGCCGGTGGTCAGGTTGTTGGGCAGGTTGGCACCCAGCGCCGTACGGATGGCCGACGGAGCCGGAGGCGGCGATTGTGCCGGCGAACCGGGGATGAAATCGGCCGGGAACGGACGGCTGTCGGTCGAGACGTTGAACGACGGCGCCTTATACCCGGTTGCATAGGTGGCATAGAGGTTGATGTTGTCGCTCGCCTCATAGGACAGGCGCAGCGTGTAGGAGAAGTCGTCGTCGCTCACCCGGCCGCTTTCCACCGCGTTGGGCAGGTTGAGGAAGCCCGGCAGGAACTGCAACGGACGGAAGGCGAGGAACGGGTTGAAGGTCGGGTTGGTCGCCAGCGTCGCGGGCACACCCGCAGCCACACCGGTAGCGACCAGATCAAGCGTAGAGAATGTATCGGTGGTGGTGTTGTTCGTGGCCAGTGCCTTGCGATCATGCGTATAGTTGCCGCCGGCGCTGAAGGTCAGCCGGTCGGTAATGTCGAAATCGATCTGGCCGAAAATCGAATAGGACCGGTCGCGGAAATCGTAATTTTCAAACCGGCCA
>CAZAWL010000074.1:0-8938 GCA_964488705.1 uncultured Sphingopyxis sp. | reverse complement strand
CATGCTCGGTCTGGCGGTCGCGGGCACGACAAATAGCATGACCGGCCAACCGTTTGATGACGGCGAAATGACCGAAGATGATGGCGGCGACGGTGATGATAGCGGCGATTTGACGCTCTGCGCTGGCGATGGCGAGTTCATCGACACCGAAGAGGAAATCGCCGAGTTCGAGGATTATGACAGCGACACCTATTATGTGCTCGACGACGATACCGACTGTGACGATGACGAGGACGTCATGGTCGGCTATGGCTCAGCCTATTCGAGCAGCCATCCCGAAGTGCTGACACCGGGGGTCCTGCCGCTGCTGGCCGCAGGGCGGCACGGCGCAATAGGGGGCGCAGGCGGGGGCCGACCGCTCGCCGTATTTGGCGGTGACGGGCAGGCCTATCGCATCAGCACCGCGTCACTCACGCCGCCGCTGGACCCCGAAACGGCGCGACCCGTACGCCGGTCGATCGGTGGCCAGCGCGTCAATGATGCCGAGGTGCCGTGGCAGGCGCAGCTGTTTCAACCCTGGACGCAGGCCCAGCTGAACCAGTGGGGCATCGAACGCGGTGGAAAAACCCTGTGGGAATTTCAGCATCTGTGCGGTGCCACGCTAATTGCCGATGACTGGGTATTGTCCGCAGCGCATTGCCTGCCGGCCAACGCCGCGACCACCGGCTATCGCGTCCGGCTTGGGGCCGAGACCATTCACGACGACGATGGTTATACCTACCGCATCGACCGCATCGTGCCGTTCAGCACCAGCGCGGGCCCTGCCGCCAATGGCATCTGGCGCATTCACGACATCACCTTGATCCATTTTGTCGATGATCGCGGCATTGGGCGACCGTCGCGGCGACAGGCGCGCCCGATACCCATTGATCGCGGCCCGACGATGGCCGACGATGACCCCGTCTATGCGACCGGGTGGGGCCGCATCAGCAACGGGCGCAACGTGCCGACGTCATCCTTGATGAAGGTCCAGCTCAACATTGTTGCGAATGACCGTTGTGCCCGCGGGCCGTGGGGGCCGAATTTCACGCATAATTTGGTAATTTGTGCGGCCGCCCCCGGTCGTCAGACCTGTCAGGGCGACAGCGGCGGACCGCTGGTCAATTATAACGGGACGCCGCGCCTTGTCGGCGTGGTCAGCTGGAATAATGCCGACTGTATTGGCGATGCCGGCAAACAGGGCATCTATACCCGCGTGGCGTCCTATGCGGCGTGGATCGACCGCGTCATCGGGCGCTGACGGCGTCGGCTGCGCGCACGACGGTCGCGCCGCACAAAGATGTGCGGCGCTCCGTTGAAAGGCGATTATTGGCCTGGTGGCGTGACGCGGCCGCCCGTGCTCGAAGACGGGGCACCACCGGCAGGGGCATCGGCTTCAGCCTCCGCGCCCTTGGCCATTGCACCATCGGTCGGCATGGCTGCGTCATCGGTCGGCATCGCTGTTGAATCCACCGGCGCGGGCGCTTCTTCGACCGGCAATTCCTCGGTCGCCGTTTCGGCAGGGGCAGGCGCCGTATCGCCACAGGCCGCCAGACCCAGGCTCGCCGCGATTATCACTCCCGTGACCATGATCTTACGCATAATATCATCCTTCCCTCGTGTACCGGGTGGTCAGTCTAATCGAAATGCAGCGCGCTTAGCAATGACGCAAAGTCCGCATGCTGCCGGACCGGGTCAAGCAGCGGGTCGACCTTGAGCTCGCTGAGCCCGAGATCACCGGCACGCCGCGCGGCGGCCAGCGCCTGCATCGCGGCCTGTGCCTCCCCCCACTGGCTGGCAATCTGCGCCTGTTGATAATAGGTCACTTGCCCGGAGCCGAGCCCGGCGATGATGCGCTGGCGGGCCGCCACAGCCTCCCCCGTCCGGCCGAGACGATGCGCCGTGATGGCGAGGCCGGTCTGTTTGTGCAAATCGGAACTTTCGAGCGCATAGGCGGCATAAGCCTGCGCATGATCGCCCCCAAGATAGAGCGCAGTGCCGATCGCCGCCTGCGTCGTGCTCAGCTCCGGATCCAGCTCGAGCGCCCGGCGCAGCGGTGCCAGCGCCGCCGCATAGTCGCGCGCCCAGGTCAATATGCGCCCTTTCATGCGATAGATGCGCGGATTGAGCGGGTCGAGCAGCAACGCACGGTCAACCGCCATCTGCGCCGACGACGCCTGTCCGGTCAGCGCGGCATATTCGGCATAGCGCGCCAACACCGTGGCGTCGCCATCGCCCAGTGCGCGTGACCGTTCAAAGGGCTGGCGCGCAGCGCGTGCGTCGAGATGCGCCTGTGCCAGCACATAGCCCAGCGTCGATTGCGATTCGGCATGGTCCGGCGCCAACGCCACGGCACGGCGTGCCGCCGCCAGCGCCGCGGCATAATTGCTGCGCGTTTGGGCGAGGTCGCCGTACAAGCCGCCAATGACGGTCAGCGAACGGGCCCGCGCCGCATGGGCCGCCGCGAAACCGGGGTCGGCGGCGATCGCGGCGTCGAAATGGGCGAGTGCATCGCGGTCCATCGCCTCGCTCGCCGCGCGATTATAGAGGTCGCGGCCGCGCAGATATTGGTCATAGGCGGTGGCATTGTTGGTGCCGCCGACAACCGCATTATCCGCGTCGACAATTTCCACCGCCAGCGCCGCGCTCACCGCACTGGCGATTTCGCTCTGGACGGCAAAAATATCCCCCATGGCAAGGTCGAATTGCTTGCTCCAACGGGCGCTGCCGGTCGCACGGTCGATCAGCTCGACGGCAATGCGGGCGGCGTCGCCTTCCCAGCGGACATTGCCATCGACCAGAAAGGCCACGCCCAATCGGCGCGCAATCACGACGGCGGTGTCGGTGCTGTCGGCATAGGCGGCAGAGGAGGCGCCGGCCATGACCTGGAGCGCTGCGTTGCGTGAGAGTTGGGACCGCAGCTCCGCCGACAATCCTTCGGCGAAATAGGCGCGGCTGGGGTCGCCACCGATATTGTCAAACGGCAGCACGGCGATGCTGCGCGCGCCGGCCCCGCCGCCGAACAGACCACCCTGCCAGGCGACCAATCCGCCAGCGGCCGCAACCGCCGCTACCGTTCCGCCGATCATCAGCGTGCGACGCGACAGTTGCGACGATGGTGCAGGCACCGCCGTTGCCCGTGAGGGCGCGCCCTGATGCGTCGCACAGGCCGCATCAATACCGCGCAACACCCGCACAAATTGCGGGTCGGTGAGGCTGCCATGCCATGCCGACAGATCGATGACCTGAAACTGGCGAAATCCGATCGGCGGCGCACTGCCGTCGAGGCTGACCGGGACGAGGCAACCACGGTCGCGCCCGCTCGACGCCTCGTCATGAACCCAATGCGACGTGACCGAGGTCGCCGACCATAGCACGACCACCGCCGGTGCGGCATCGAGCGCCTGTTCGGTCAGTTCGGCAAAGCGCGCGCCGCTTTGCAGCAGCCCGTCCCACCAGACGGCATGCCCGCTGCGTTCGAGGGCGCTGATGATCTGGCGCGCACGTTTCTGGTCCTCACGCGCGTAACTCAGGAACAGGGGCGCACGGCCACCCGGCGCGACCGGCGGGTTCATGCCATCGCCATTGCCATCGGCATGGGCCACCCTGAATTCCCCTGGCTGCGAGCAGCGCATGATCGCGATGCCCCGCCCAATGTCTGTCCTACTTACCCGCTATTGGCAAGCTGGGGTCCTGGCCCTAGCCGGGCCGGCTCACTCCACCACGGCATAGGCACGACAGAACATGTCGACCGCCCCCTCGATGCGTTGACGGTCGCGCGCCGCATCGGCGGGGCGGCCAAAGCGTCGGTCGAGGTCGCCCATGCCCTTGCACAGCGCCGCGAACTGTTCGGCCGCCAGCTCCGCATCGGCAATGGCGACATCCCCCGCAGCATCCATGGCGCGCATCAATGCCGCCAATTCCGCCTTCATGCGGTGGGGACCGGCGGACAGAAAGGCCGCGCCAATCGCCGGGTCAATTTCGGTTTCGGCCGCGATGCGCCGTTCAAACTGGATCATTTCGGACCGGGACAGAAAGGCGACCAGCGCCGTACCGATAGTACGCAGCCGGTCACGCAGCGCGCCGCCCGCCGCGCCGTCTATCTGTAAATGCTGGCGCATCAATGCGCATTGATTATCCACGGCGGCCGCAAACAGTCCGCGCTTGTCGCCGAAATGGCTATAGATCGTCACCTTGGAAACGCCGGCAGCGGCCGCAATCTGTTCGATGGAGGTCGCGGCATAACCACCCTCGAAAAAGGCACGCGTCGCCGCGCTGATGATCGCGTTGCGCTTGGCGATGTCCGCCGTGCGCCCGGTACGCCCCGTACGCTTGCTCGCGACGCTTGACAAAATGAACGCCTCCGTTCAGTTGAACGATATCGTTCAGTAATGCACGACTCGCGCCGCTGAGGCAAGCAGCGGCGGGATGAAGCACAGGGAGGTCAGTCGTTGATCTGGATCGCCATCCGCATGCTGACCGGCGATGCGCAGAAATTTTACGGCTTGCTGTTCGGCATCGGCTTTTCGACGCTGTTGATCACCCAGCAATTGACGATCTTTGTCAACCTGATCGAACGCGGCGCCAGCGCAGTCTATAATGTGCCCAGCGCGGACGTCTGGGTGATGGACACGGTCAGCCGCACCACCGACGTCAATTTCCCGATGCCCGCCACCGCGCTCGACCGGGTCCGCAGCGTCTCGGGCGTTGCATGGGCGGTGCCGCACCTGCGCGCCAACGCCTCCGTCCGCGCCGGTAACGGCGATCTGGAAGGTGTGGCCGTCATCGGGGTGGATGATGCGACGCTGATCGGCCTACCGCGCCGCATCGTCACCGGCAGCGCCGATGTTCTGGCACAGCCCGACAGCGTCATCATCGACGATACCGGGTCGCTGAAACTGTTCGAGGACGGCCGCAATCCGGTCGGTCAGCGGCTGGAACTGAATGACCAGCGCGCCGTCATTCGCGGTGTGGCCGACGCCATCCCCACCTTTACCAGCCAGGTCACGCTCTATACCAAATATAGCCAGGCGCTGCGCTTTGTGCCCGGCACCCGCAACCGGCTGTCCTTCGTGCTGGTCGGCGCTGCCGATGGCGTCAGTGCCAGCGAGGTCGCCCGGCGCATCCATCAGCAAACCGGACTCAGGGCCAGGACCCGCGACGAGTTTGCCCGCGACGGCATCAACTTCATCATCCAGAATACCGGGATTCCCTTCAATTTCGGCATCACCGTGCTGCTGGGGTTCATCGTCGGCGTCGCGATTGTCGGCCTGACCTTCAGCCTGTTCATCCGCGACAACATCAAACAGTTCGGCGCGCTCAAGGCGATCGGGGTGACGAACCGCAAGATCCGCCTGATGGTCACGGCACAGGCGGCAATGGTCGGTGTCATCGGCTATGGGCTGGGCGTGCTCGGCACGCTGTTGTTTATAGAAGGATTCAGCAGCAACCCCACATTCAAGGGGTTTTACATCCCCTGGCAGGTGCCGCTGTTCAGCCTCGGCGCCGTCACGCTGATCCTGGCGCTGACGGGGTGGATCGCACTGCGCAGCGTGCTCAAGGCCGAACCAGCGTCGGTGTTCCGTTGATGGCGGCGCTGGCCCCATGTGCCGCCGATGCGGCCATCTGCACGCGCGGCGTCACGCGCGATTTCGTCGCCGGGCAACAGGTGATCACGGTGTTGCACGGCATCGACGTGTCGATCCGCGCGGGCGAACTGACCTATCTGGTCGGTGAAAGCGGTTCGGGCAAAACCACCCTCATATCCATCATGTGCGGGATTCTATGGCCGACCCAGGGCGAGGTGCAGGTATTCGGCACCGACATTTATGCGCTCGAGGGCGACGCGCTGGTCGAGTTTCGCCTGCGCAACATTGGCTTTATTTTCCAGCAATATAACCTCATCCCGTCGATTGACGCTGCGAGCAACGCCGCCGTGCCGTTGATCGCGCAGGGCATGGACCGCAAGCTGGCCCGGGCCCGGGCGGTAGAGATGTTCGAACGGCTCAACATCGCCGATCAGGCCGACAAATTGCCCAACCAGCTGTCGGGCGGACAACAGCAACGTGTGGCGATTGCCCGCGCACTGGTCCACGAACCGCGGCTGGTGGTGTGCGACGAACCCACCGCCGCGCTCGATGCGCGGTCCGGGCGGCGCGTCATGGACCTGCTGCGCGAAGTGGCGGTGGCCGCTGACCGGGCCTGCGTCATCGTCACCCATGACAACCGCATTTTCGACCTGGCCGACCGCATTCTGGTGCTGGAGGACGGCCACATCACCCATGACGGTACCAGCATGCCGGAGGATCATTGATGGCCATTCTGCCCCAGAATATCAGCTTTTCGAGGCGCATATTGCCCGTCATCGCGCTCGTCGGACTGGCCGTCGCCGCGCTGTTTATCGCACGGGGGTTGCCCGACCGCACGCTCAGCCCGCCTGAACGGTCACCCGCTCGCGCGCCCGCGAGCATGGCGGACGGTGCCCGCGTCGCCGGATCGGGTATCGTCGAACCGTCGAGTGAACTGGTGCAAATCGGTACCGCGCTGCCTGGCCTGGTGCAAAATCTGTATGTCGCGGCTGGCGATTATGTGGCGCGTGGACAGCCGCTATTTTCCATCGACGACCGCTCCGCCCGATCGAATTTGCGCGAAGCCGAGGCGGCGATGGCCGAAGCCCGCGCCGCGATTGCCGAAGCGCGGACCACCGCCGCCACCGCCGAACGGCAACTGGCGCTGTTCCGGGCCGTCAGCGACCCCGACGCCATCAGCCGCAGCGAGCTGATCCGTGCGGAAGGTGAGGCGGCGTCTGCGGCTGAGCGGTTGCGGTTGGCGCAGGCCCGGTTGGCGGCAGCGACAGCCCGTGCGTCGAGCGTGGCGACCGAATTATCGCGCCTGACGGTGCGGGCACCGATGTCGGGACAAATATTGGCGGTCAATATCCGCCCCGGCGAATATGTGTCGACGATGGGTGGCGCCAACAGCCCCGCCTTTATCGAGATGGGCGAAACCCGCCCGCTGCACGTGCGTATCGACATTGATGAGGAACAGGTTGCGCGCCTGGCCATCGGCGCACCGGCGGTCATTTCGCCCCGCGGCGCAGCGGATCGTCAGGTGACGGCGCAGTTCGTGCGTGCCGACCCCTTGGTCGTGCCCAAAAGGTCGCTGACGAACAGCGCGCAGGAACGGGTCGACGTGCGGGTGTTGCAGGTCATTTACGCCTTGCCGCCGGGCACCGATAATTTCCGGGTCGGGCAGCAGGTGGACGCCTTTATCGCAGGGCGGGGGGCGACGCGCTGATGCGCCGTCCTATTATCGCGGCACTGATTTGCGGATCGGCGCTGTCCGGTTGCGTCGCGGGGCCGCCGCCCGTCATTGCGACACCGGCGCCCGTCCTGCCCGACCAGTTCGCCTTTGAACCGGAGGGTGCGGCCGACGCGGATCTGGCGACGCTGATGCCCATCGATGACGCGGCGTTTCAGGCGCTGTCGGCATCGGCGCTGGCGCAATCGCCGACGCTCGCACAGGCGCTGGCGCGGATAGACCAGGCACGCGCCGCCGCCAACCGGGCGGGCGCTGACCGGCTGCCGACACTCGGCGTGACGACGAGTGTAACCGGTACCCGCACCAACCCCGACCAGTTTGGTTCCAACCTGCCGGGCGGGATCAACTTTGACACAGAGCGCGTCAGCTATGGCAGCAACATTGTTGCGGCGTGGGACGCCGACCTGTTCGGGCGGTTGCGTGCCCAGCAACGGGCAGCGCAGGCGCGGCTCGACGCGGCAAGCTTTGCCGCGCATGGCGTGCGCATCGCCCTGTTGTCGGAAATTGCCGGCAACGTCATCGATTGGCAAAGCCTGATCCTGCGGCATGATGTGCTGACGCGTGATGTCGACGCGGCGCGCGCCTTTGCGCGGTTGACCGCTGATCGACGCACCGCCGGGCTCGCCTCCGCCTTTGACGTGGTGCGGGCCGATGCCTTTGCGGCGGCGGCACAGACGCGGCTTGCGGCCCTTCCGGCAGAGCGGGCCCGCATTGTCGGTCGACTGGTTACGCTGACCGCCAGCGATGCTGCGGCAGTGCAATCGGCGCTGGCGCTGGCACGTCCGCCATCGGCGACGCTGGCCGCGCCCACGGCAACACCGTCAACCTTATTGCGGAACCGGCCCGATGTCGCGGCGGCCGAGGCCAATCTGCGAGCTGCAGATGCTGACCTCGCCGCAGCGGCACGTCGCCGGTTTCCGACGCTCAGCCTGTCGGGAACATTAGGCCTACTCGGCTTTGCGTTGGGCGATGTGTTTGACGCCGACGCGCTGGTCGGGTCGCTCGGCGCCTCGATCGCAGCACCATTGCTGGACTTTGGCCGGATAGCGGCAGAAATTGATGGCGCAGCATCGGGCAAACAGGCGGCCTTTGCCGCCTATCGCGGGGCCGTCTATGCGGCGCTGGGGGAAGCGGAGGCGGGCTATGGACTCGTCGCGGCGACCGATGCCGAAGCCTCGCTCGCCAATGCGGAGGCGACCAGCCTGCAACGCGCGGCATCGCTTGCCGACATCCGGCACCGCGCCGGACTGGCCAGCCTGTTGACTGTGCTCGACGCCCGGCGACAGGCCGAGGCTGCCGGTGAACGCGCCATCGCAGCGGCCGCACGGGCGCGGCGGGCGCGCGTCGCGCTATGGCTGGCATTGGGGGGTGAACGGTAGCCGCAGCCTACGGGCTGCGTTGGCGCAGAGCCCCGGATCGAGTCCGGGGCACAGAGATTTCACTCGGCAAAATGACCATGTGCTCCTGCGAAGGCAGGAGCCCAGTACAATCCGTATGACCAGCGGCGACGGCAGATCGCTGGGCCCCGGATCAAGTCCGGGGCACGCACAAAACTGTGTGCTCACGACGTTCGCTGAGTTTTGTGGTGGTTGCGGGGGCAGGATTTGAACCTGCGACCTTCAGGTTATGAGCCTGACGA
>CAZAWL010000073.1:0-9025 GCA_964488705.1 uncultured Sphingopyxis sp. | reverse complement strand
AGGATCAGCGCGTCACGGTCCGCCGCGCCTGCCGCTGCCCCTGCCTCTATCAGCGCATATTCCCCCGACACCTGATAGACGAAAACCGGGGTTGAAAAGGCGGCGTGCGCCGCCGCGACGATGTCGAGATAGGGCATGCCGGGTTTGACGATGATGCTGTCCGCCCCTTCGGCAATATCCTGGGCAATTTCGCGCAGCGCTTCCTCGCTATTGGCCGGGTCCATCTGATAGGCGCGCTTGTCGCCCTTCAACAGGCCGGCAGACCCGACCGCGTCGCGGAACGGGCCATAATAGGCGCTGGCATATTTGGCGGCATAGCTCATGATCTGGACATTGTGGTGCCCGTCAATTTCCAGCGCGCCACGGATCGCGGCGACGCGCCCGTCCATCATGTCCGACGGCGCGACGATGTCGGCCCCGGCACGTGCCAGCACGACCGCCTGTTCTGCCAATATTTCGATGGTGGCATCGTTGACGACATAACCGCGTTCATCGACGAGGCCGTCCTGCCCATGGCTGGTATAGGGGTCGAGAGCGACATCGGCGATGACGCCGATCGTGTCGGCCAACGCGTCCTTGACCGCAGCTATTGCGGTGCAGGCGAGGTTGCCGGGGTTAAGCGCCTCCCTGCCATCCGCGCTGCGCAGCGCGGGCGGGGTGTTGGGGAAGAGGGCAATGGCGGGGATGCCGAGCGCAGCGGCCTCCCTCGCGCGATCGACAATCGCCGTCACCGGCCAGCGGCTGACGCCCGGAAGGCTCGCAATGGGTTCGGCGGTATCACCTGCGGTGATGAACAATGGCCAGATCAGGTCCTGCGGGCGCAGCGCATGTTCGCGGTGCAGCGCCCGGCTCCACGGTGTGGCGCGGCTGCGGCGCAGTCGGGATGCGGGAA
The DNA here is from genome assembly GCA_964488705.1 of uncultured Sphingopyxis sp. Lineage (GTDB taxonomy): Bacteria > Pseudomonadota > Alphaproteobacteria > Sphingomonadales > Sphingomonadaceae > Sphingopyxis. The sequence continues at coordinate 8,133 of CAZAWL010000073.1, read as the reverse complement.
ATTGGCTCATCGCGTGCCGCTATTGCGTATCGCGCGGCAGAGGTAAAGCGCTATCGGGCGCATGGTCAGCGACTGCGATGCCAGTGTGCCGGCTGCGCAGAAATCAGCGCCGCGGCGCCGGTGTCGCAGCGCGAGGCAAGGTCGGCGTCCCCGGCAAAACGGCGGGCGCTGCCGGTGTTGCTGTGGCCGGACGGCTGACGGGTGCCAGCGCGGCCCCCGGCGCCACCCGCGTCAGTTGGTCGATGCGGTTGCGGAACGCGGCCAGCTCTGCGCCGGAGAGGATGGCGCGGGTCGAAAAACGGACCGAAGCCGGGTTGACCGCCACCCCGCCGCGATACAGTTCATAATGGAGGTGCGGTCCGGTCGACAGGCCCGATGACCCGACATAGCCGATCACCTGGCCGCGGCGGACACGTTGACCGGCGCTGACGGCGATCCGGCTCATATGGCCATAACCGCTGCCGAGATTGCCTTCGTGGTTGATGCGGACAAACCGGCCATAGCCGCCATTATAACCGGCCATGGCGACGGTACCGTCCGACACGGCATAAATGGGTGCGCCATAGGGCGCGCCAAAATCCATGCCCGCATGTTGCCGCACATAACCCAAAATCGGGTGACGCCGTGCGCCAAAGCCGGATGTGACGCGGCCCTGCACCGGCGCAGCCAGCCCGGCGCGCTGTTGCCCGACGCCCGACGCCTCGAACCATTGTTCGCGCCCGTCGACCTTCCACGGCAGCATCCTGAGCCGCGGGCGCTCGCCGCGCATCAGCCCTGCATAGAGCAGTTCCCCGACTTCGGTTTCACCGGTTTCGGCGCGGCGATGGCTGACGATGATGTCGAACACATCGTCGGCGCGGATGTCGCGGCTGACCGACAATTGACCCGCGATGACGCGCAGATAATCCTGCACGGCGCTGGGCGGTGCGCCGGCGGCCCGCGCCGACCGGTAGAGGCTGTCGCCGACACGACCCCGCACGCGCAGCGGCGTGTCATCCACAGCAATGGCGATGCGTTCCATCGACAGCGCGCCATTGTCGCGCGACAGTTCGAGCCGCAGGTCGAGTGCGGCGCGAAACGCCAGCGATTCCAGCGGGCGCGGGTCGGTCCGCATGGCCCGGCGGCCGAGCACAATGTCGATCCGCGTGCCGGGCGCTATGCTGTCGAGTGCGACGGCATCCGACACCATTGCCGCAACGCGCGCCGCCTCTGCCGCGCCAACGCCCGCCCGTTCGAGCAGCCGGGAAAAACTGTCCCCCTGACCCATGGTCGCGGCCAATTCGATGCGTGGCCGTTCGGGTGCGATTGCGAGCGGCTGAACGATGTCGGTGGCGGCCATGCGCCGCCCGGTGTCCGCGCCCCACGCCAGCGGTGTGATGGCTTGTGCACGGGCCATATTCCAGTCGGAGGCGCGCATCGGCACCTCGCTCGCCAATACCGGCTCCATCCCGGGCCAGCATGCGACGGCGACGGCGCACAGACAGCTCAACGTGCCCAGCCCCCGCCACCAGCGGCGCGAACCGATGTCGTGACCCAGGTCGGGCGCCCAGTCCACCTGGCTGAACATCTCGCGGTAGCGGTCAAACCGGCTGGTCGGTGCAGCCGGACTGTCCGGCCCGATTATCTGGCCGAACGCCAGCGCGGCCGTGCCGGCCACCGTCCCCGACCGATGCGTGTCAAATTGGCTATTGCGAAGCACGGTTTTGCCGACCCCCGGTTGGTTCGCGGGCATGACCGTTGGCGGTCATTGCGACGCAAAACCCCGAAATATAAGCCTTCCTCTACGTCGGGTGTGGTTAATGTCAATTTAAGGCGCACCCTAATGGCCGCAATTCTGCGCCCATCGCCCCCATAGATGCGGCCAGTCGAGCCGGTTAGGCCGGCATGGTCCCATTTTGCACCGCGCATCGCCGGTTTTTTTGCTTGCCCAACAGATTGTCAGCGGCGAGGAGTTCAGAAATGCAAAAACATGGTCGCCCCGCCGTCACGGCTGTTCTCGGTCCGACAAATACCGGCAAGACACACCTCGCGGTGGAACGCATGCTGGCCCATTCGTCGGGTATGATCGGTTTTCCCCTGCGCCTGTTGGCGCGCGAGGTGTACGACCGGGTGGCACGCATGCGCGGGCCCGACAGCGTTGCTCTGGTCACGGGTGAAGAACGCATCTGGCCATCCACCGCGCGCTATTTGCTGTGCACGGCCGAAGCCATGCCGGTGCAGTTTCAGGCGCCCGACGACCGTGCCGGCGGCGCCATCCGCGATGTCGCCTTTGTCGCGCTTGACGAAGCGCAGCTGGGTCAGGACCGCGAACGGGGCCATGTCTTTACCTCACGCTTGCTGCAAGCGCGCGGGCGGGAGGAAACGATGATTCTGGGGTCGGGCGCGCTGGTCCCCGTGGTGCGCGGGCTGGTCCGCGATGTCGAGGTGACGTCACGTCCGCGCTTTTCGACATTGACCTATGACGGCCCGCGCAAGCTGCGCCGCCTGCCGCCGCGCAGTGCCATCATCGCTTTCTCGGCAGAGGAAGTCTATGCGATCGCCGAAGCGCTGCGCCGCCTGTCGGGCGGGGCGGCGGTGGTCATGGGCGCGCTAAGCCCGGCGACCCGCAACGCCCAGGTCGCCATGTTTCAGGCGGGTGAGGTGGATTATCTGGTTGCCACCGACGCCGTCGGCATGGGCCTCAACCTGCAAGTGGAACATGTCGCCTTTGCCAGCCTCAACAAGTTTGACGGGGTGCGCCATCGCCGCCTGACCGTGGCCGAAATGGCGCAGATTGCCGGTCGCGCCGGTCGGCATCAGCGCGACGGCACTTTTGGTTCGGTAGGCGAAGAGTCCGCCTTTTCGCCGGAGGAAGTTGCCGCGATAGAGGATCACCGGTTCGACCCGATGGACTGGCTTTATTGGCGTCAACCCGACCCGTCGATGGACAGCGTCGCCGCGTTGATCGCGGATCTCGAAGTGCCGCCCAATGACCCCATGCTGCGAGCGGCACCGCTCGCCAGCGATCTGGAGGTGATGCAGCAATTGGCGACCGACGCCGACGCCATGGCGCCGATAGACAGCCCGGCGATGGTCCGCCGTTTTCGCGATGTGTGCGGCCTGCCTGATTTCCGGCGCGTCGGGCCGGAGGCGCATCGTCGGCTGGTCGGGCGGCTATGGACAGACCTGTCGCGCGGCGCGGGCCATGTCGACCCCGACTGGTTTGTGACGCAGCTTGGCCGGCTCGACGTGACGGAGGGGGCTGTGGAAGTTCTGGCGGACCGCATCGCCGCAGTGCGCAGCTTTTGCTATGTCGCGCATCGCGGCGATTGGCTGGCCGATGCCGAAACGATGGCGGCGGCCGCGCGCGATGTCGAGGCGCGCCTGTCCGACGCGCTGCATGAGGCGCTGACGGCGCGGTTCGTCGATCGGCGCACGGCGGTGTTGTTGCGCGGCCTGGGTCAGGACGGGTCGGCGCTGCCGGTGACCGTCGCGCCCGATGGTGCGGTCAGCGTCGATGGGGAGGGGATCGGGACACTCACCGGATTTACCTTTGCCCCCGACCTCGCCGCCGGCCGCGGTGACCAGAAAATGCTGCTCGCGGCGGCGGAAAAATATCTGGCGGTCGAACTGGCCCAGCGGGCCATGCGCCTCGCGTCCGGCAATAACAGCCAATTCAGTTTGCGCACCACGCCCGGCACCGCCCCTGCGATCATCTGGGAAGGCGAAGTGGTCGGCTTGTTGCTGCGCGGCAAACATGTGCTGTCGCCCCGCGTCATGCTGCAATCGGCCATCTCGGCGCTCGATTCCCATGTTGTGGCTGCGGTGCAGGCGCGCCTTTCGAGCTTTGTCGACGAAACGATCGGGCGCTGGCTGCGGCCGATGGTGACGCTCGCGGGCGTCGCGCGCGACCCGCAAACCCCGGCCAGCGTGCGCGCGGTCGGGGCCGCAGTCGTCGCCGGTTGCGCCGTTGTGGCGCGGGCAGAGGTGGCAGAAACGCTCAAGAGCCTGTCCGGTGACGACCGGCATATGCTGCGTCGGCTGGGGTTGCGGGTCGGCTATCTCGACATATTTCTGCCCGCGATGCTCAAGCCGCGGCCGCTGCAATGGCTGATCGCGCTGCACGCCGCCTGGGCCGGCCGGGGTTGCGCGCCCTACCCCGGTGAGGGCCTGTTCATGATGCGGGCAAGCGATGACATGGCCGCGCCAGAGATTGGCTATCGCCGGGTCGGCGACAGCTGGCTGCGCATCGACCTTATCGAAAAACTGGCCATTGCTGTCCATGCGGCCCGGGTCGCCGCAGCCGAAGCGGTCGCCACCGAGGCCGAGGCGGACGCAGCCGTTGCGGTCTCCGCCGACGCTGCACCGGTCGACACGGCGCCGGACGGACCGGGCGCACCCGATGCCGCGCAACGCCCGCACCGACAGGCGTTTCGGGTCGACCCCACCTTGGCGACGTCGTTCAACCTGCCCCGGCCCGACCGCATGGCGTTGATGCGATTGCTCGATTTTCATGTCGTCCATCCCGAGCGTGACCGCGACAGCGTGGATGAGGCCGACCTGTGGTGGCGCTGGCGTTCACAGCCGCGTGGCGACGGACGCCCCGGCTCACGGCGCGGCTCGCGCGACGATGCTGCTGCCGGCAAGGGCGGGCGATTTGGCCGGGATGCCGGCGCGCGCAATGATCGGCGACGGCCAAAATCGGCGAAAAAGGGCGGCGGCGGGGAACGGTCTGGGTCGGCGGGGCGTCCCGGTCGCCCGCCAGCCGGCTATGCTGAGCGGTCACGCGCCGCCAGCCCCTTTGCGATGTTGTCGGGCATGTTCGACGAAGGCGAAGAGGGGACGGATTGACGGGTGCCTCATCCGCGGCGGACGATGCCATCCGCCTCGACAAGCTGTTATGGTATTTGCGTTTTGCGCGCAGTCGCGGCGCGGCGCAGGCGATGGTTGCGGAGGGGCGCACCCGCCTCGACGGGCGGCGGGCCGAACGTGCCAGCGCGCTGGTTCGGGTCGGCAGCGTCCTGGTCCTGCCGCGCGGACAGGGCAGCATGGTCGTGCGCGTGCTCCGCCTGCCCGTGCGTCGGGGCCCGGCGACGGAGGCGATGGCCTGTTACGAAATGGTTGAACCGGCATGATCGCGCGCCGCAATCGCCGGCGAGTCACTAGCGCCTTGACGGCTGGCATATCGTCGGCTTAGCAAAGCCGGGTAATCCGGCGTCGCCTTTGTGGTCACGCACTTATCTGGGGGCACTGCTTCGCCATGACTTATGTCGTCACCGACGCCTGCATCAAATGCAAATACATGGACTGTGTCGAGGTCTGTCCGGTCGACTGTTTCTATGAGGGCGAGAATATGCTCGTCATCAACCCCAGCGAATGCATTGATTGCGGCGTGTGCGAACCCGAATGTCCGGCAGAGGCGATCCTGCCCGATACCGAAAGCGGCCTCGAACAATGGCTGGAGCTGAACAACAGCTATTCGGCGAGCTGGCCGAACATCACCAGCAAAAAGGAAAGCCCGGCGGACGCCGACGAATTTAAGGGCATGGCCGGCAAGTTCGAAAAATTCTTCTCCGCCGAACCCGGCGAGGGGGATTGACCCGTAAAGGCGGCTTTGCTGCGCTGCACTAGTAATTTTGTTGCGAATCTGTTACACGGTCCGCGTCAGGGCCGAGGCTATGCATTGGCATCCCGGTCCCCGGCGTTGTTAGAGCAATGCGGAATACAGGATTGTTGAACAGGATGGGCTCCGTTTCGGGGGCCGACTAGCCCACAGCATGATCGATGAATGGATGGCTGCCCGCTATTCGGCAGCGACCATCATATTGCTGCGCCGGGCTGTCCTGGGCCGGTCCCTGATGCCGCCTCCTTTGCCTGTGGGCAAAGCGGAAAGGAATTTTGATGACTGCCAAGGCGCAAGCATTCGATGTCGGTGATTATGTCGTCTATCCCAAGCATGGGGTAGGTCGCGTCATGGAACTGCTCCAACAGGAAATCGCGGGCATGTCGCTCGAACTCTATGTCCTGCGGTTCGAAAAGGAAAAAATGACGCTGCGCGTTCCGGTCAACAAGATTGAGAGCGTCGGCATGCGCAAATTGTCGAGCGACAAGACGCTCAAGGACGCGCTCGACATCCTCAAGACCAAGCCAAAGGTAAAGCGCACCATGTGGTCGCGCCGCGCCCAGGAATATGAGGCAAAGATCAATTCGGGCGACCTCATCTCGATCGCCGAAGTGACGCGCGACCTGTTCCGCCCCGACGACCAGCCCGAACAGAGCTATTCCGAACGGCAGATTTTCGAAGCGGCGTCCAGCCGCCTCGCACGGGAAATCGGCGCGATGGAGGAAATTGACGAGAAGGCGGCACAGGCCAAGATTCTCGAAATCCTCAACAAGCACGCGCCGCAATATCACCCGCCTGTCGGTGCCTGACCAACCGGGCTGACCGCCTATCCGTTCGCCGCGCCGCCGCCGACGCCACAGATGGTGTCGGCGCACCTTGGCTTGACATCTGCACCAACTGTATTAGTTACATAATACGCAAGGGCGGGTTTCAGGAGGAAAGCGATGCGGACAGGATTGAACTTGCGGGCACTGACCATGTGCACCGCCGCCGCGACGGCGATGCTTGTTGCCGGCTGCGCCTATGGCGACCACAGCGAATCGGCCGAGCGCGGCACGTCTGGCACCACCATTGCCAGCGACGGCAGCGCGGTGACGCGCAGCTATGCGCTGACCGGCTTTACCGGCGTGATGCTCGCGTCGCACGACATGGTGACGATCGTCCGCGGCGACAGCTTTGGCGTGACCGCCACGGGCAAGGGCGAGGAACTCGACCAGCTCGTCCTGCGGGTGCGGGACAATGGCCTAGAAATTCGCAGGGCCGGGGACGGCGGCTGGTGGGGCTCGCGCCGCTCGCATGGTGGCGATGCGGTCCAGGTACGCGTGACATTGCCTGCGCTGGACAAGGTTGAACTGGTCGGGTCGGGCGATATCACGACCGACATTCTGGGCGGAAACAACGTCGATGTCGCGATTGCCGGTTCGGGCAATTTGCGGGCAACCGGCGTGGCGGCACAGCGCATGGAGGTGGCGATTGCCGGTTCCGGCAATTTTGATGCGCGAGGGACGGCCGAGGAAGCCGATGTCTCGATTGCCGGTTCGGGTGATCTGGCCGCCGGCACCCTGCAGGTCGGCGACGCCCGCGTTTCCATCGCCGGGTCCGGTAATGTGGCGATGCGTGTGACTGGTCCGGCAGAGGTGTCGATCCTCGGCTCCGGCGACGTCACGCTGACCGGCGGTGCGCAATGCAACAAATCAGTGGTCGGATCCGGCACGGTGACCTGCAGCTGACGTGCGGGCTATTGCCATGTCCTGACCATGCGGGCAGGATGATGGGGTGATAGTCCGATACCTGCCTGCGGTGCGTGGCGCCCATGTTCGACGCGCCATTGGCGCGGCTGCCCTGTTGGCGCTCGGCACCGCCGTTCCGGCGCAGGCCGATACGCGGCGCGTCGGCCTCACCAGCTTTGAACGGGTGGAGGTTTATGGCGACATGATCGTCGAAATCGCGCCCAGCAACCGGATCGGGGCGGTGGCAGAGGCGTCGCGCGCCGCGCTGGAAACGCTGAGTATGGAGGTCAATGACCGCACGCTGGTCATTCGCCAACTGGCGGAAGGGCCGTTTGGTCCGCGCCGGGCGGAAGATGGGGCGATCGTCATCCGCATCACCGCGCAAAATCTGGAACAGGTCATGCTGCGTGGATCGGGCCGGGTGAATGCGGCCGGGCTGCGCGGCAGCGACGTGCGGGTCGACCTTGACGGTGCCGGCACAGTGACCGCCGCGGTCCCGGCGGGTACGGCGGTGCATGCGCGGGCCATCGGTGCAGGCCAGATCAGCCTGACGGGCGCCGCGCGGACATTGCTGGCCATCACCAACGGCGCGGCGGCGATCGATGCGTCAGGGTTGTCGGTCCGCGACGTGACGGTGCGCGCCACAGGCACGGGCAGCAGTCAATTTGCCGCATCGGTCAGCGCCGACATAGTGTCGATAGGGTCGGCCGATGTCACGGTGACCGGGCGGGCGCGCTGTTCGGTGCGCAATACCGGTGCCGGGACGGTCAGCTGTGGCGCGCGCTCGACGACACCGCTGGA
>CAZAWL010000072.1:0-9048 GCA_964488705.1 uncultured Sphingopyxis sp. | reverse complement strand
ATCGAACATATTTACGATCAGGATTTCGACAGGGATTCCAACACCATCGAAGTGTTTGTTACGCGCATTCGCAAAAAGCTCGGCGCCGATGTGATCACGACGATCCGCGGCCTTGGCTATCAGCTGGAGGATCCGTCGGCCTAGCCGCCGCCGACCCACTTACGATGGACCGGCGCTGATATGGATGTGGTGACCCCGACGACGGCGACAGCCACGCACAGCGAAACTGACGCTGAAACCATAGCCGCGCCTTCGCCACCACCTTCGGCGCCGGCACCCGCGGACCGGCGGAGTTCCGGGTCGCTTGGTCGCCGGATGATCGGCATCGCCGCGGCGTGGATCACGCTGTTGCTGGTTGTCGGTGGCCTGACGCTCGATCGTGTGATTGGTCAGGCGATCACCACCAATTTCGACGACAATATCGAATATCTGCTGACGGCCATGATCCGGGCGTCGGAAATCGACGCCGCCGGGGATGTCCGTTTCATCGAGCCGTTGGGGGAACAGCGTTTCTTTGAACCCTATAGCGGCCTTTACTGGCAGATTTCAGGTACCGGGTTCGAGCCAAAGACGTCGCGATCGCTGTGGGACCGCGAACTGGACGTGGGCGAACCGCACGCCGACGCCGAGGTCCATCGCCGCGACAGTGCGCAATTTTCCAGCGAGCCGCTGCGTGTTGTCGAACGCGATGTGGTGTTGCCCGGTTCGCCGATAATCTGGCGTTTTCAGGTCGCGCAGTCGCGCGCCGTGCTCGATGAACAGATGCGCACGGTGCGCCGTACGATCGTGCGCAGCTTTGCCATCCTGGCGCTGGGGTTGATCGTGCTCGCCGCGCTGCAGACCATATACGGACTGTGGCCATTGCGCCGCATCAGGTCGGCAATCGCGGCCTTGCGTGCCGGCGATCACAGCCTCCTGAATCAGCCGATGCCGCTCGAGGTGCAACCGATGGTGGCCGAGTTGAACGGGTTGATCGCGCATACCGAAAGGCAGGCCGAAGAAGCGCGGACCCACGCCGGAAATCTGGCCCATGCGCTCAAGACGCCGCTGACCGTCATTACCCAGGCGGCGGCGGCGGATGATCCAAAGCTCGCCGCGCTGGTGGTCAGTGAATCGGCAACCATGCGGCGCCAGATCGATCATCATCTGGCGCGGGCGCGCGCCATCGGCCGTCGCGGTCAGGCGCAACTGCGTGCACCGGTGTGGGAGAGTATCGCCGCGGTCGAACGCGCCGTCGCCCGCCTTTATCCGCAGGTCCGGTTTGACGCCGATGCGCCGCGCGACCTGATGGTCCGCATAGAGCGGCAGGACCTCGACGAATTGCTCGGCAACCTCATGGAAAATGCGGCAAAATATGGCGGAGGCAGTGTGTTTGTCACTGCCCGGCGCGTCGACGCGACGGTTCATATCCTGATCGAGGATGACGGTCCGGGCATCGCGTCCGAGGACCGCGGCAGGTTGTTCAGCCGCGGCGTCCGCCTCGACACCGAAAAGCCGGGCACCGGCCTCGGCCTCGCGATTGTGCGCGATGTGGTGGAAATTTATGGCGGACAGGTCGAGCTGGAGGAAAGCGAAGATCTGGGCGGGCTCGCCGTGCGCCTGACGTTGCCGGCGGTCAGCTGACGCCGTCAATCACCGTTGTCGTCGCGCATGCTGGCATGGTGGCGGATGACTTCGTCGATGATGAACCGCAGGAACTTCTCGGTAAAGTCGGGGTCCAGTTGCGCCTCCGCGGCGAGCCGCCGCAGCCGGCCGATCTGCTCTGACTCGCGGCCGGGGTCGGCCGGGGCGAGGTTGAGCTCCGCCTTCAGCCGCCCCACGGCCTTGGTGATCTTGAACCGTTCGGCCAGCATCGCGACGAGCGCCGCATCGATATTGTCGATACTCTGTCGATATTCGCCAAGCCGTGCGTCCATGTGCCACTTCCCGTCCCAAGCTGTCCGGCACGGCCAAAAGCGGGTGTCCGGATTATGCAATGCATATTGCGCAGAATGCATGGTTGCAAAGCCGATTCCGATTGCAAGCGGGGCGTTGGCACTGCAAGGGAGCGCTTATGACCGCGACCATCCACCAGCTGTCTACCGGCCGGACGCCATCGCTTGACCCGATCATGTCGCTCGTCACCAGCGACATGCACGCCGTGAACAGCGCGATCCTGGCGCGGATGCAGTCCGAAATCCCCCTCATTCCGGAGCTTGCCGGCCACCTTATCGCCGGCGGCGGCAAAAGGCTGCGGCCGATGCTGACGCTCGCCTGCGCAAAATTGCTGGATTATGGCGGCACGCGCCATCACCTGCTCGCTGCGGCGGTCGAATTTATCCACACCGCGACATTGTTGCACGACGATGTTGTCGACGGGTCGGATTTGCGGCGCGGCAAGCGGACGGCCAACATCATTTGGGGTAATCCGGCCAGCGTTTTGGTCGGCGATTTCCTGTTCAGCCGCGCGTTTGAACTGATGGTGGAGGATGGCAGCCTCAAGGTGCTGCGCATCCTGTCGGCAGCCAGCGCGATCATCGCGGAGGGGGAGGTCAACCAGCTGACCGCCCAGCGACAGATCACAACCAGCGAGGACAAATATCTGGCGATCATCGGTGCCAAGACGGCTGCGCTGTTTGCGGCGGCTTGCCGTATCTCGGCGGTGGTCGCGGAACGTGACGAGGCGACCGAAGAAGCGCTGGATGCCTATGGCCGCAACCTCGGTATCGCGTTTCAATTGGTAGACGACGCGATCGACTATGTGTCCGATGCCGCGACGATGGGCAAGGGCGTGGGCGACGACTTTCGCGACGGCAAAGTGACGTTGCCGGTCATCCTTGCCTATGCCCGCGGTGATGCCGACGAACGCCGCTTTTGGGAGGCCGCGATGATCGGCCATCGCACCGGCGACGAGGATCTGGCGCATGCCAAGGCGTTGCTGATGGCGCATGGGGCTATTGACGACACGATGGAACGCGCCCGCCACTATGCCCGCCGCGCCATCGACACGCTGGCGCAATTTCCGGCGTCGCAGGCACGGTCCGCGTTGATCGAGGCTGCCGAATTTGCGGTTGCCCGCGCCTATTAGAGGGCGTTTTGCCGCATGTCGCCGTTGATGCCAGCGACGCCGCTACCCATCGTCGAGGTGTTGCCGCAAATCGTGGCCCACCTCGTTGACCATAATAGTCTCGTGCTCATCGCGCCTCCCGGTGCGGGCAAGACGACGATGGTCGCACCAGCGTTGCTCGATGCGCGCTGGTGCACCGGTTCCATCCTCCTGCTCGCGCCGCGCCGGCTGGCTGCACGCGCTGCTGCCGAACAGATTGCGCGGCTATTGGGCGGTGATGTCGGCGGGCTGGTCGGCTATGCAACACGGCTCGACAGCCGGCACAGCGCCGACACGCGCCTGCTGGTTCTGACGCAGGGGGTCTTTCGCAATCGTATCATTCGCGACCCGGAACTGCGTGGCGTGTCCGCGGTGCTGTTCGACGAGGTTCATGAGCGCAGCCTTGACGGTGATCTCAGCCTTGCCCTGACGATTGAGGCGCAACGGGCGCTGCGCCCAGACCTGCGCATGGTCGCCATGTCCGCGACGGTCGAAGCTGGTCGATTTTCGCGCCTGATGGACGGTGCTGCGATTATCGAAAGCCACGGGCAGAGCCACCCGCTTGATATCCGCTATGTCGGTCGCGATTCGGCCCGTCCGCTTGAGGAGGATATGGCGCGCACCATTCGTGGTGCGCTGGCTGAAAATGACGAGGGCGATGTGCTCGCCTTTCTGCCCGGCGTGCGGGAGATTGGTCGCACGGCCGCGCTGCTCGGCGACCTGACCGGCATTGCCTGTCATCCGCTGCACGGGCAGGTCGCCCCACAGGCGCAACGCGCGGCGCTGCGGCCGGACGAACATGGCCGGCGCAAGGTGATATTGGCAACGAGCATTGCCGAAACCAGCCTGACCATCGACGGCGTCAGAATAGTCGTCGATTCGGGTTTGTCGCGGCGGGCCCGCTTTGACCTCGCGTCGGCAACCAATCGGCTGGTCACCGAAAGGTCCAGTCAGGCGACGGCGACGCAACGGGCGGGGCGTGCGGCACGTCAGGGTCCGGGAACGGCATATCGCATGATGGAGCCTGCGGCCTTTGGCGGCATGCCGGCCTTTGATCAGGCGGAGATTTTGAACACCGACCTCGCTCCGCTCTTGCTCGATTGCGCTGCATGGGGGGAGGCCGATCCCGCGCGCCTGCCGTGGATCGACCCGCCGCCCGCAGCGGCGCTGGCCGAGGCGCGCGGACGATTGCGCGACCTGGGTGCGATTGATGCCAGTGGGCGGCTGACCGACCATGGGCGCCAATTGTCGTCATTGCCGCTGCCGCCCGCGCTGGCGAGCATGGTGGTGTTCGGCGCGCAGGAGGGGTTGGCGATCCTCGCGGCAGAACTGGCCATGCTGTTGTCCGAACCCGGTCTGGGCGGGCAGGATATCGATTTGGCCGTCCGGCACCGGCATTTTGTTACCGACCGCAGCGATCGGGCGGTGAAGGCCCGTCGCTCGGCCCATGGATGGGTCAGTCAGATCCCCGGGGGGGTGCGCGACCAATCGCCACGGGATACCGCGACCGCCGAGGGGGCGATGGCCCGCCTCATCGCGTCGGCCTTTCCGCAACGGGTGGCACGTCGCCGCGATGCCAATCAGCGCGATTGGGTGACGGTCGCCGGCAGGGGACTTTGGCTCGACCCCGCCGCCCCCCTTGCGTCGAACCGCTGGCTGGCGGTGGCCGAATTTACGGGCGCGGCGCAGGCTGCGCGCATCGTCGCGGCAGTGGCGATGCACGACGCCCTCGTCGACGAATGGATCGCAGAACGCGCATCATCAACCATTGCTTCCCGATACGACGTCGCCAACGACCGGCTGGATGTCACCCGCGAACTACGGCTTGGCGCAATTACGCTGTCACGGACTCCTGAGCCAGCGCCGCCCGATGCCGCAGAGATGCTGCGTGACGCGGTCCGCACGCATGGGCTCGCCATCCTGCCCTGGTGCGACAAGGCCGCTGCCTGGCGGGCGCGGGCGCGATTTGCAGGATTGCAGCTGCTCGATGATGAGCCGCTGCTCGCTGCGCTTGACGAATGGCTGCTGCCTGCGCTGGCGGGAAAGCGCCGGCTGGGCGATCTGCGCGGAGAGCCACTGTTGCAGGCACTGCTGGGCAGGCTTGCTTGGCAGGAACGGCAGGCCATAGAACAGCTGGCGCCGGCTGAATTTCGGTCCCCCGCCGGCTCCACACACAGGATTGATTATGCGGCGGCGGCCGGGCCGACCGTGGAATTGCGGGTGCAAGCGCTGTTTGGCACCGATGTTCACCCGATGGTGGGCGAGCCGCCGGTGCCGCTGCTGCTCAGCCTGACATCGCCGGCTGGGCGTCCGATCCAGACCACAGGCGATTTGCCGGGCTTCTGGCGCGGCAGCTGGTCGGATGTCGCGCGCGAAATGCGCGGACGTTATCCCAAGCACCCATGGCCCGATCAGCCCTGGGCCGCCGCAGCGACGTTGCGAACCAAGCGCGCCGACGCCGCGCGACGCGATTGAAACCGGCACGCGCATCCGATAGATGCGCCATGACAGCCTTTCCGAACACTAAAGGACGCCGCCCGCCATGCAGGCTCGAATTTTTCAGGAACCCAAAAACGCCATGCAGTCGGGACGTGCGCGGACGAACCAGTGGGTGCTGGAATTCGCGCCGTCCGAAGCGCGCCGGGCGGACCAATTGATGGGCTGGGCAGGGAGCGGGGACACGCAGCGTCAGGTGCGGCTAAGCTTTGACAGTGCGGAGGAGGCTCGCGCCTATGCGGATCGATACGGGATTGACGCGCAGACGCTGCCAACACCGGCGCGCAGGCTCAAAGTCCAGGCCTAGTCCGACGATTTTCGCCGGCCAGGGCGCGCGGCCGGCGCGGCTGCTTATGCCAGCCAGGCAGGCATAAGCAGTGCCATCACGCGCACATCGACGACGCAGCCAGCGGCACGGCGCTGTTCGATAAAGCGTGCCAGCTGATCGAGCCGGACCCGGTGCACCTCGATATTTTCACCCGAAACGCCGCCGCCGTCGCTGACGCGGGCGAGGCCGCGAGCGAGCATCAGCGTAAAGCTCTCTCCCACCATCCCGGGTGAGCTGAAAAATTCGCCCAGACGCGTCCAATCGGTGGCCCGATACCCGGTTTCCTCCTCCAGCTCGCGCGCGGCAGCCAGCTCGGCCGCTTCACCGGCGACGTCGTCGCCGATCAAACCTGCGGGCAGCTCGATGCAGCGGGCGTGCAGCGGTACGCGCCACTGTTCGACCAACAGGATGTGCCGGCCATCAGCGGCATCATCAATGGCCAGGATGACTGTCGCGCCGATGTTGCGTGCCCGCGTCACATATTCCCAGCGGCCTTCGCGACGCGCCGTAATATATTGTCCTTGCCACATTATTTCGTTTGGGGTCTGTGCCATGCCCACTCCTTATGGTGGCGGACGCCACCGGGCAATGGACAAACCGGCGCGGCAATCGCATGATCATGCCGCATTGCTAGTTAAGGGAGGGTCCAATGCTTGCAGAATTTCGTGAATTCATTGCCAAAGGAAATGTATTAGACCTTGCGGTCGGCGTGATCATTGGCGGCGCCTTTGGCACAATTGTCGGGTCGATGACCGAAGACCTGTTGATGCCGATTATCGGGGCGATTTTCGGTGGCGTCGATTTCTCAAGCAAATTCATCATCCTCGGTGCAGTGCCCGAAGGCTATACCGGCTCGTTGACCGACTATGCAGCGCTCAAGGCCGCCGGCATCGGCGTGCTCGGCTATGGCGCCTTTATCACTGCGGTGATCAACTTTCTGATCCTCGCGTTCGTGATTTTCCTGATCGTCAAATATGCGAACAAGGCGATGCGCAAGGCCGACGATGCGCCTGCCGGCCCGTCCGAGGTCGATTTGCTGACCGAGATTCGCGACGCGTTGAAGAAATAGCGCACGACGAACCGGGACGATGGGACGGGGCGCCGCGTCGGGTCGTTCGCGGCTCTTTAACTTACGCCACGTCCCCCCTATATATGGGTCTGCCGGGCAACCGGCTATGACGATAAATCGTGGCGTAGAATAGGCACAGCGGACCCGGGGGCGGTACCCGGCGGCTCCACCATTTTTCCCGGCCCGATCCGGGGCGACTGATGGGGCCGAACTAGGATCGACGTGTGTTGAAAGGCGCTTGCTTTCGTTCGGGCTGAGTAACCCGTAAAAGGCTCAAAACCATAAGTGCCAACGATAACGAAGCACTTGCTCTTGCAGCATAATGGGGGGCCTCACGGCCTGACATTATTCTAACAGAACGCGGTTTGGACTGAACCGGGCAACAGAATCAGAAACCAGCGGCCTCCCGGAGAGCCGGGCAACAGAATCTCCGGGACTTTTCCGGGCGTAGAACGTCCGAGACCTAATCCTCCCACTTGCTCCCCGCGCGGCGATGTGGTCCCTTGCGACGGCTGAGGGAGAGAGAGATGTCCGACAATTTGATGTCCGCAGGCGCGATCGCGCGGGCTATCGCAGAGGGCCAAACGACGGCCGTTGCCCAGTGTGAGGCGGCGATTGCGCGGATCGAGGCGGCCAACCCTTCGCTCAATGCTGTTGTGGTCAAGGATTATGACCGTGCACGCGACCATGCCCGCGCCGCTGACGGGGCCGCTGCCAGGGGTGACTATCTGCCGTTGCTTGGCGTGCCGATGACGATCAAGGAAAGCTTTGAAGCCCAAGGCTTGCCCCAGACATGGGGGTTCGCCGACTATCGCGACCATGTCAGCAGCGTCGACGGTTCGACCGTTCGGGCGCTGCGTGCGGCGGGTGCGGTCATTCTGGGCAAGACTAATGTGCCGGTCGCGCTCGCCGACATCCAGTCCATCAACCCGGTCTATGGTCGGACGGTCAATCCACATGATCCAGCGCGCACCTGTGGCGGGTCGTCGGGTGGCTCGGCCGCGGCAGTGGCAAGCGGCATGGTCCCGCTGGAAATCGGCACCGATATCGGCGGCTCCATCCGCACGCCCGCGCATTTCTGTGGCGTGTTTGGCCACAAGACTAGTTATGGCATCATCCCCCTCGACGGGCACCGCCGACCGGGAACGGACGGCGCGGACCGCCCGCTGTCGGTGGCGGGGCCGATCGCCCGGCACGCGCCGGACCTGGCATTGGCGTTGGGCGTCGTGGCAACCCAGCCGCTGCCACCTGCGCGATACGCCGGATTATCGGGAACGCGGCTGTTGGTCATGACGTCGCATCCAAGGGCGCGGGTCAGCGCCGAAATCGCCGGCGCGATTGCGCAACTGGCTGACCGGGCAGCCGATGCCGGTGCGACCATTATCACTGCCAGCGATTTGGTGCCCGACCTCGACCAGCTGACCAGCGATTATCTGCGCATGCTCAATATCATTGTCAGCGGCGGTGTCCCGCTTGCGGGGCAGGAGGCCGTGACCGTGCGGCAATGGTTCGACCTGTGCGATGCGCAGGCCCGGGTACAGCGGCAATGCGCGCGGATGTTTGAACAGGTCGATGCGGTGCTCTGTCCCGTGCACGGCACGACGGCATTTGCGCACGACGACACGCCCGACATGCGTGACCGCACACTGGTGATTGATGGTGAAAAAACCGCCTATGGTGACCAGTTTGCGTGGATCGCGCTCGCCACTTTTGCCGGACTGCCGGCGACGTCGGCGCCGATTGGTCAGGCGCGCGACGGCATGCCGTTCAATATCCAGGTCATCTGTGCCAACAGGCGCGACCTCGACGCTATCGCGATCGCCGGGGCATTGTCCGACCTGGCGTTCGGCCGATCATGATCGCTCGTCTCTCTGCATTATGGGTGCCCGCCTTTTGGTTCGCCATGGGCGCGAGCTTTTTTGCGGCGCTTGCGCCAATGCCGCCGGCTCCGGCGGGGGCGCCGAATGACAAGGTGCAGCATATTCTGGCCTTCCTCGTCCTGACCACCCTGTGCTGCCTTGCCTATTCGGCTGCGTCGATGCGCCGCATATTGCTGGGGATGCTGGGTTT
>CAZAWL010000071.1:0-9144 GCA_964488705.1 uncultured Sphingopyxis sp. | reverse complement strand
CGATTCCGGCCAGATGCGGCCCAGTGCCGTCATCCGCCCGTCGCGCATGGTCATACGGACACTGGCCAGCGGCAGTGTACCGGAACGGGCCATCACCAGCCCGCGCCAATTGGCCCAGTCACCATCGCCGCGGATGACGGCAGTGGTGGGCGCATCGGTGCCCATCAGCCGCGCCAACACCCCGCCGCGCGGTGCCACCAGATCCGCGTCGATGTCGAAATCGCCGCGGTCGGGCACTGCCGTCAGCGCCAATCGCAGCTGATCCCCTCCGCCACGCAGCCGGGCATCCAGCCGCAGATCCGCCGACCCCGCCTCGACGTCAGCGCGACCGGTAATGGTGGCACGACGCGCGCGACCCGCCACGGCCGGCGCAATCGCCAGATCCGTAACCTCCAGCCGGTCGATGCGGATGTCAAAATCCGGCAGGATCGGTTTGTCGTCCTGTGTATCGATCAGCTCCGGCAGCCGGTCGAGCGACGCCCGCGGAACAATCAGTTGCCGGATGGTCAAGCGGCGATGGAGAATAAAATCGAACGGACGCCAATCGAGGTCAGCCTGCGCGATGCGCAAAAACTCTCCCCTCGGGTCGCTGAAACGGACGTCGCGGATCACCGGGTCGCTGAACACCGAACCGTCGATGCGGCCGATGCGGATGCGCAACCCGTTGTCGGGACGCTGCGATTCAATCTGGTCGATGATCAGCCTTTTGCCCGGCGCCGTATCGAGCAGGATGACGGACGCCAGTACCAGCACCAGCACGGCCGTTACCAGCATCACCGCCCGGCTGATCAGGTAACGCCATCCCAACCGGCTTGGGCGCGGGTCCGGTCGTGCCTCTGCCGCCATCAGAAGGCCTGGCCAAGCGACACATAGACCGCCACCCGGCTGTCCCCGGGACGGCGGCTGAGCGGCGTGCCTATATCGACGCGAATGGGGCCGAAATTGGTGGCATAGCGCACACCCAGACCGGCACCAAAGCGCATGTCGCGCAGCCGCGGCACATCGCCCGAACCGACATTGCCGGCGTCGACAAATGGCACGATGGAAAAAGCACCGAACAGCGGGACCCGCGCCTCTGCTGCCAGTTCGATCAACCCGGTCCCGCCGATCGGGTCACCATTTGGCGCGACCGGACCTACCGCCTGAAAGGCATAGCCGCGAACCGAGCTGCCACCACCGGCATAGAAACGGCGCGACGGCGCAATGCGGTCAGGCTGTGCCCCGATAATCGAACCGACGCGCGCACGGCCCGCCAGCACGGTGCCGCCGACCGGGACATAGCCACTGGCATCCGCCTGAACCCGGGCATAGCCAAAGACACTGCCCTGCAACGATATTTCAGGCGACACGCGTAGCGACAGGCGGTAGCCGCGGCGCGGATCGAGCAGGTCGTCGGATGCGTCATAGCCGACCTGCCCGCTGAGTGAGGCGATGCCAAAGCGCCGTCGGGCAAAGTCTCCGGACCGGGCGACAAAGGCCTGCTCGTCGGTGCCGAGCAGCTCGGCACGCACCGCCCATGTCCATCGTTTCTGGTACACCAGCGTCGATATACGCTCCACACTCGCGGCGAATTGCAGCACCCGCGCCTCAAAGGCCGGCAGGTCGTTATTGCTGGCCTGCGCCAGCACCGTCAGCACGCGGTCGCGGGCCTGCCAATTATTGCGCCGGAAAGTGACGCCAACGCCCTGTTCGCGGGTGCCCGCGATGCCGCGCACGAGCAACGCGCCTTCGGGCGGGAACAGGTTGCGATGCTGCCAGCTGATTTCAGCGCGAAACCCTTCGCCCGTGCCATAGCCCAGCGACCCGCCAAGCGTACGCAGCGGCGCAGCGCGAATATCGACGGAGAGGTCGACATGCTGCGCATCGGCATTTTCCTGGGGCGTGATGGTCAAAGCACCGACGATGCCCGTGGCAATGATCGCCCGCCGCAAATCCTCCACATCGCTCTGCCGATAATATTCGCCATTGTCGAAGCGCGCGATCCGCATCAGATGGTCGGAGCCCAGCAGCCCGCCATCATTGGCGATGATCGCGCCGAAACGCAGGCGCCGCCCGGCACGTACCGGTTGTTCCAACCGCCCGCTGCGGTCATCATGGTCGATGCGGACCAGTTCTTCGCCCATCTCTGCAAAGGGATAGCCGGTTTCGCGCAGCGTACTGGCCGTGCGCAGCTGGGCGTCGGCCAGCTGGTCGGCAAGCACCGGGTCGCCGGGCATGATGCCAAAGATGGCGGTGAGCCGGTCGCGTTCTGCCGCTTCCATTGCGTCGGTGCCGTTCAATACGACGCTGGCGTAACGATAGAGCGGACCGGCCGCGATGCCAAAGCGGACCAGCGCATCATCCCCTGCCAGTTCGACGCGGTTGGTGATCGTCGCGTCATAGTATCCGGCGTTGCGCATCAACGCCTCCACCAGCTGGCGGTCCTCCGCCACGCGGCGATTGATCTGGGCACCGTTGGCGGGGGAGCGCTCACCCTGACGCAGGACCGACAGCGCGTCGAACCTCTCGCGGAACTGGTCGGCCGTTGTCCCATCCAGGCCGTCAACGACGACCCGGTAACGGCGCTCCCGCCCCGCACTTTCGGCATCGTCACCTGCGGCAGCGTTGACACTCCGGACTCCGGAATCGACGGTATCGATGGCAGGCAATGGTGCCTCCACCAGTGGCGCAGCGGGTTGACCGGCATCTTCAGTCGTGAGCTCTGGCGGCAAATCGGGCAATGGGGGCAACGGCGCACTCGCATCCGGCCAGTCGACGCCGATGTCGGGCAAGGGCGCCATTGGCGAGTCGGGGTCCAGTTCATCCACCCAGTCCCCCGACGCGGGCGGCGGGGGCGGTGGCGCCGGCTGCGCTGGCGACCCGCCTGCGGCAGCGTTGGTGGATTGGGCGTGGGCAACCGAGCCACAGCCCAACCCGGCCCATGCGACCAATGGGGGCAATAGCAGCAATGCAAGTTGATGTTTGGGCCGAAGCACCTTCATGCTCTGCCCTGTCCGACAATCGCACCGACAAGGCAAGGGTGCATTGGCGCAAAGCCGAGCCAAATATCATGCCGCAGCGTCGGCACGCCGCCACATCTTGCGCTGGCGTCAGGGCCCGGCCCGCATGGCCCCAAGCGCGCGGCGCTTCATCCCACGACGATCAGGGTCTAGCGCGAATAGCGTGTGCGGAGCATCGCCCAGACGGCGCGCAGGCCGAGCGCCGCCCCCCCGACAGGACGGCCGGGCTTGGCGGCGGGGCGCCACGCAAATGTGTCGATATGCGCCCAGGCGGTGCCGGCCGGAACAAAGTGCTGCAAAAACAGGGCGGCGGTGATCGCGCCTGCAAATCCACCCGACGGCGAATTGGTCATGTCGGCAAGGTCGGATTTCAGCATCTCGTCATAGCCGGACCATAGCGGCATCCGCCACAGCGGGTCGTCGGTCGCGGTCCCGGCGGACAGAATGGCGTCGGCCAGCGCGTCATCATTGGCGAACAGCGGCGGCAGGTCAGGGCCGAGCGCGATGCGGGCGGCACCGGTCAGCGTCGCGAAATCGACGATCAGCTCTGCCCCGCCCTCCCCCGCCAGGGTCAAGGCATCACCAAGGATCAGGCGCCCTTCGGCATCCGTATTGTCGACCTGCACGCTCTGCCCGCTGCGGCTGCGCAAGATATCGCCCGGGCGCATCGCGTCGCCCGAAATACTGTTTTCAACGGCCGGGATGATGAGGTGCAGGCGAACGGGCAGCTGCGCGTCGATAATGAGGCCGGCCAGCGCGATGGCATGGGCGGCACCGCCCATATCCTTTTTCATCAGCGCCATGCCCGCGGCCGGTTTTATGTCCAATCCGCCGCTGTCGAAGGTCACGCCCTTTCCGACAATGGCGATGGCCGGGTCGCCCGCGCGCCCGTGCGTCAACTCTATGACGCGCGGCGCCCGGTCGCGTGGCGCGGCCCGCCCGACGGCATGGACCATCGGAAATTGTTGCACCAGCGCATCGCCTTTGGTCACATGCAGCTTTGCCTTATGCGCCTTGGCCAGCGCCTCGACCGCGGCCTCCAGCTCTGCCGGTCCCATGTCACTCGCGGGTGTGTCGACCATGTCGCGGACCTGACAAACCGCGCGCGCCTCTGCTATCATCGGTGCGATACGCCCCGGCTCGCTGGTCAACAGGACGCGCGGCTCATGCGGCTTGCGGTCCCGCTTGTAAGCGTCGAACCGGTGCTGCGCCGTCAGCCAGCCGAACATGGCCGGACCGGGTGCACCCTCTGCGAGCCGATAGGTGCCCGCGGGCAGCGTCGCTGCCAATTTGGCGAGGCACCAGCTCGAAAAATTCGCGGCGTTGGCGACAATCGTAACCATCGACCAGTCTTCGGGCCCGTCGCCGGGGAGGATGGCGCTGGCATACCCCTCGGGTTTCAGGCCCTGCGCTGCAATGGCGGTGCGGGCGCGCGGCGGCTGCGCGTTGAGCCATGCGTCAAAGTCCGGCTTGCCGACGACATGGATGGTGCGCGCATCCTGCCCCTGGTCGGGTTGCAGCAATGTTGAAAAATCAGTCATCGGCGGGGCTATAGCGGCTGATTCATTCTGCCGCCATGGCCTCAGCAACGCGAGCATCCTGGCCCGTCGCCGCATCCGGCGTTGTGAAAACCAGATTGCCGTCGTCGACCGGCAGGTTCAGCATTTCGGCGCGATCGAGCAGATAGTCATGGTCGAGCCGCCATGGCCGGGCCGGGCCGTTGCGCGGCATCAGGTGCAGTGACCGCAGCAAATAGCCTGACTGAAGCTGGAGCAGGGATTCGTCGGATGCCTGCACATCAGCCGGCGGCGTCGGGGTTACGACAGTTGCGCCCTTTGCCTGCATCGTCTGGAACAGGCGACACATGTACCGTGCCACGATTTCCGACCGCAATGTGGCCGACGCATTGCTGTAGACGATGACCATGACCAGGTTCGGCAGGCCGGACAGCATGCATCCCTTATAAAAAATATGGTCGTTCCACGTCACCGGTGCGCCATCGACGCTAACGGCGATCTTTCCCGCAACCGCGAGCTCCAGCCCGGTTGCGGTGACGATGATGTCGGCATCGAGGTGCTGGCCGGATTTCAGCATGATCCCGGTGGCATCAATCCGGTCGATATGGTCGGTCACGACGCTCGCCTTGCCATCGACCATGGCGTTGAACAGGTCATTGTTCGGTACAAAGCACAGCCGCTGGTCCCACGGCGCGTAGTTGGGCGTGAAATGCCGCGCTTCGAATTTATCGCCCAGCGCATCCTTCACGCCGTCGAGGATCCGCTGACCAACCTCCTGCGGGTGTTCGCGCGCCTCCCGGAACATGCGGCGTTGCAACCTGATGGCGATGAAGCGTATCAGGCGGTGCGCGGCGCGGCGCGGCAACAATTTTCGAATGAGCCAGACTACCGGATTGCGCTGGCCCAATGACATGATCCATGTCGGCGACCGTTGCAGCATGGTGATGTGTTCGACCTGGTCGGCCATCGCCGGGACGAGCGTGACCGCTGTCGCCCCGGAACCAATGACGACGACGCGCTTGCCGGTATAATCCAGATCCTCCGGCCAAAATTGTGGATGCGCGATGACACCCTGAAAATCCGCCCGGCCGGGAATGTCGGCATCATAGGGCTTGTCATAGTCATAATAGCCCGCCGCCAGATAGAGAAAGCCGGCCCGCACTGTCATCTGCTGTCCGTCGCCGGTTTCGATGAGCAATGACCATTGCCCCGCGCCGCTGTCCCAGTCTGCCGAAATGACCCTTTGTTCATAGCGGATGTGATCGCCCAGCCCATGGTCGGTCACGACATCGCTCAGATATTTCTTGATGGAGGCGCCCTTGCCCAGAGTGTCAGCTTCCCGCCACGGCTCGTTTTCGAGCGACATGGTGTACATGTCGCTGTCGGAGCGGATGCCGGGATAGCGGAACAAATCCCACGTGCCGCCCAGGCTGGCACGCCGTTCAATCAGTGCAAAGCTGAGGCGCGGACATTCCTGCTTGAGGTGGACGGCCATCGCGATGCCGGAAATGCCAGCGCCGATGATGGCGACATCAATATCTGGCTGTGTCATGGCCGCACCTGTTTTCTCACCCAATTTCCTATTAAAGCGCAGCTTATCGACACAGTTGTAAATTGCAACGGGTCAAGCGGATGGGAGGGCGCCGGGATGATCAGCATCAAACATGTCGCTATCGCCCTCGTCGCAACGCTCGCGACGGCGGCGATTGCGGGCACGATCTGGGTCGACCGGCAGTTCGAGGAGCCGGCGGCCCTGCTGGTGCCATCGCTGGCGGGTGAAGCCGGTGCCCGTTCCGTGGTCGCGGTCTTTGCCCATCCCGACGACGAGCAACTGATCACCGGGCTGCTGATCCGCGCCCGACAGCGCGACCATGCCGTCACGCGCATGATAACGGCGACGCGCGGCGAGGCGGGGACGCCAATGCCAGCGGTCAGCCGCCGCGCGGACCTCGGCATCATCCGCCACGCCGAGGCGCTGAAAAACGGTTTTGCGCTGGGCCTGAGCGACCATGTGGTGTGGGATTTGCCCGATGGCGGGCTGACGCGGATCGACGCCGACACGCTAGCCGACCGGATCGAGGCACAGCTGCGCCGCTGGCAGCCCGACCTGGTTGTCACATTCTGGCCGGCCAGCGGGTTCAGCAACCATCCCGACCATAAAACCATCGGCGCCGCCACGACACTGGCTGTGCGCCGGCTGCACGCCGCGCGCCCAGACCTGGCGCCGCGTGCCATCGCCTATATCCTCGCGCCACGACGCATGATGGGGCGGTTCGGCGGCGATCGTGGCCGTGTCGTCGTCGCCCATCAACCGGCACCCAATTTTGCCATGCCGGGCGAAGGCTGGGCAAAAATACGCGGCTGGGCGATCCACGCGTCGCAGCGCGACTATGTCCAGCGCACATATGGCATGCCGCCCTGGTTGCTGCATCGCCTGTATGACAAGGAACATTATTTGCTGGTCCGGTTCCCGCCCCATACCCCGTCACTGCCGCCTGTGCCCTGACCGACCAGACATCGCCGGTGCGATGACCGGCGGAAACCGGTGTGGCGGCGACAATAGCAGTTGCCCATAGTCATATTTCTGTCATAAAACCGTAAAGACAGAGGGGATGCGGTCGCCAGTCCGGGGGCAGAATCCGGCCCAATCCGGGCGATGAGGCAGGGACGTTCAAGCGTGCGACAAATAGCCGTGCTCCCCTATCGCGTCGTTGGCTCGGGTCAGGCCGCTCTCACCCAAATTCTGCTCATCACATCGCGCCAGACCCGGCGCTGGGTGGTGCCGAAAGGCAACCCGCTGTCGGGCATGTCGCACCATGCAGCCGCGGCGGTCGAAGCCGAGGAGGAGGCCGGAGTGCTCGGTGCGGTTTGCCCGACGCCGCTGGGCACATATCGCTATCGCAAACGGCGGGCCAACGGTGCGTCGGTCATGTATGAGGTCGAGCTGTTTCCATTGTCGGTCACGCACGAACTCCACGAATGGAAAGAGATGGACGAGCGCGAGCGGCGCTGGTTCCCGCTGCGGGAGGCAGCGTCGGCGGTCGATGAAGACGACCTCAAAGCGTTGATCAACAGTTTTGGCGACAAGGGGTTCCAAGCCGCAGCACGACCAAATGCGCTAATTTCCAACGTCGCAGAAAAAACAGGGGTGAACAGAATGTTCGGTTGGTTCCAGCGGCTGTTGCCGCGTCAGGACAATTTTTTCGACAAGTTTGAAAGTCATGCGGCCACGCTGGTCGCCGGTGCGGATGCGCTGGCGCGCCTGTTGCAGGGCGGCGAGGGTATGGCCGACCATATCCGGGAAATTGTCGAGCGCGAACATGATGCCGATGCCATCACCCGCGATGTGTTGCAGTCGGTGCGCCGGACGTTCCTGACCCCGTTCGACCGCAGCGCAATTACCGGTCTGATTGCATCGATGGACGACGCCATTGACGAAATGCAAAAAACAGCCGGTGCCATCAACCTGTATGAGGTCACCACCATCGAACCCGAAATGCGCGACATCGCGGCGATCATCGTCGACGCCGCACGGCTGACCGCGGAGGCGCTGCCGCTGTTGCGCAGCATCGGTGCCAATGGCGCGCGCATCCACGAGCTGACCGAACGGCTTGTGCGGATGGAAGGCCATGCCGACGAAATCCATGCCACGGGGCTCAAGCGACTCTTCAAGGACGTCGGCAAAGAGGACACGCTGCGCTTCATCATATCGCAGGAACTTTACCGGCATCTGGAGCGCGTAGTCGACCGTTTCGAAGACGTCGCGAACGAGATTGACGGCCTCGTCATCGACCACGCATGACGCGGAACCCTCCCCATGCATGAACTCGCCTTTCCGCTGCTCGTTGGGCTGATCATCCTCGCGCTGGCGTTCGACTTTCTAAATGGCCTGCATGATGCCGCCAACAGCATTGCCACCGTGGTTGCTACGCGCCTGCTCAAACCGGTACAGGCTGTCGCTTTTGCCGCCTTTTTCAACTTTGCCGCCTATTTCCTGACGCTGTACTGGCCCGAGTTGCACAAAGTCGCCGACACCATCGGCAAGGGGTTGATCGACAAGGATTTGGTGACCCCGTCAGTGGTGTTCGGCGCACTGGTCGGTGCCATGTTCTGGAACGTTGTCACTTGGCTGAAGGGCATCCCCAGTTCATCCAGCCATGCGCTGGTTGGCGGCATTGTTGGCGCGGGCGTCGCCCATGCCGGGATGGAGGGCATCCAGTGGGGCGGCCTCAACAAAACTGTCATCGCGATTTTCCTGTCGCCAATGCTGGGCATGTTGCTGGCCATGCTGGTGATGCTGTTGTCCAGCTGGGCGTTCAGCCGGGCGACGGCAAAGCAGGCCGAATCCAGTTTCCGGGCGCTGCACCTCGTCTCATCCGCCGCCTATTCGGTCAGCCACGGCCTCAACGACGCGCAAAAGACGATGGGGATCATCACCGTCCTGCTCTATTCTACGGGCTATCTGGGCGGTGAATTCCACGTGCCCCATTGGGTCGCGATCAGCTGTTACATCGCCATTGCGCTAGGTACCTTCACGGGCGGCTGGCGGATCATCGAAACGATGGGCGGGCGCATCACCAAATTGTCGCATCATCAGGGATTTGCCGCATCGACCGGCGGGTCGATCA
>CAZAWL010000070.1:0-9249 GCA_964488705.1 uncultured Sphingopyxis sp. | reverse complement strand
CGCGGGTACAAGCCCGACCCGGTGCCGCAGGCGCTGATTGAGGAGATACTGGCGCTGGCCATGCGTGCGCCCTCCTCCATGAACACACAGCCATGGAACTTTACCGTCGTGACGGGTGAGCCGCTGGCGCGGATCCGCGCCGGCAATACCGAACGGATGCTGGCCGGCATCCCGCAGTCGCGCGAGTTTCGCACGGGGTCGGCCTTTGCCGGGGTCCACCGCGAACGGCAGATTGGCGTTGCCAAGCAATTATTCGCCGCGATGGACATTGCGCGCGATGATGCGGCGGCGCGGCAGGACTGGGTGATGCGCGGCTTTCGCCAGTTTGACGCGCCGGTGTGCGTCATCATCACCTATGACCGTGAGCTGGCCGACAGCGATGATACCGCGTTCGATTGCGGCGCGGTGACGACGGCGCTGGTCAACGCCGCCTGGTCGCGCGGTCTGGGCTGTGTCATCAACAGCCAGGGCATCATGCAATCACCGGTCGTGCGCGAACATGCCGGCATCGCCGACGATCAGGTGATCATGAAGGCGGTGGCGCTGGGCTGGCCCGATGACGATTTTCCGGCCAACGCCGTCGTGTCCGAACGCAAGAGCGTCGATGAGGCAGCCAGATTTGTGGGGTTTTGAAGCGTCGGCGACGGGCCGTGGTCCTGACGGGACGAAATGTGCCAAAATCAGCCATTTCTATGCTATGACTGCGCCAGCGCCATCGCGCTGACGACCCCCGCAGGCGCGGGCCATCATCTGTCAGTACCCGCGCCCGCGACGCCCGGATTTTGGGCGTCCTTTCCGTTTGTCCGGGGTGTCGAACCCTGTTGAGGAGATTTTTATGTTGATGACTTTTGCGAGCGCTTTCGCGCTTTCTGTTGTTGCGCCTGGCGATGCGCTCACCGGCGTGCAGGGCTGGTCGATGCTCGCAGCGCGGGACCATCATGCAGAAGCCGCCGCTGCGCCTGTGACCACATCCGAAGTGGGTGGCGCCACGATGTATTCGAACTGGACAGTGGTACAGAATGCCTCTGCATCGCCGATCCACAGTAAATTGGTGGCGGCCATCGGTGCCGCCGGACTGGTCGACGCATTGAGCGGGGACGGGCCGTTCACCGTCTTTGCGCCGACCGATGAGGTGTTCGACCGGCTTGACCCGGCACAGCTCGCCGCGCTGATGCAGCCGGAGAATCGGGAGCAGCTCGCCGCGCTGCTGACCTATCATGTCGTTGCCGAACGCATCACGGCGGAGGATCTGGCGGCCCGCATTACCGCCGGTGGCGGGTCTGCGCGGCTGACCACCGTGCAGGGTGCGGTGCTGACCGCATCGACGGAGGGCCCCAATATCGTCCTCACCGGCATGAATGGCGGCCGCGCCTATGTGACGCAGGCCGACGTGATGAACAGCAACGGCGTGACCCACGTCATCAACGGCATATTGGTGCCGTCAACCTGAACTGACGGGTCTATGGGGGCAGGGCGGCGTGCTGGGCGGTGGGCCCGCGGACGCGCCCCCGCCCCATCACCCCATCGGATATTTGATGTCGCGGCCAACCTGGTTGATCGCGGCGATGACATCGTCCGACAGCGTCAGGTCCGCGGCGGCAAAGATCGGGTCGAGCTGATCCTCGGCACTGACACCAACGATGGTGGAGGCGACAAAGTCATGTTGTTTCGACCAGGCGGTGGCGAGCGTGACGACGTGCATCCCCGCCTCTGCGGCGATCGCCATATAGCGTTCGGTTGACGCCAGGCTCGCCGCGTTGACGAACCGCTGGGCCATCGCGGTGTGGCGTCCGCCTTTTGAGATATAGCCGGAAAAACGCGCACCCTCGGGCGTTGCTCCGCCCTGATATTTGCCGGACAGCACGCCGCCGGCCAGTGGCGAATAGGGGATGAGGCTGACCCCTTCCTTGCGGCACACCTGTTTCAATTCGTCTTCGAAGCGGCGGTTGTTCAGGCTGAAATTATTCTGGATCGTGTGGTATCGCGCCGTGCCCAGCCGCTCTGCCGTGGCGATGCTTTTCATCAGCCCCCAGCTGGTTTCGTTGGAACAGCCCAGCACGCGGACCTTGCCCGCGCGGACCAGCTCGTCGAGCACCTCCATCACCTCGTCATAGGCGGTGTCATGGTCCGGCCAGTGCGTCTGATAGAGGTCGATATAGTCGGTTTGCAGGCGGCGCAGACTGTCTTCGACCGCGACCATGATGTTGCGCCGGTCGAGCGCGGTCATGCCGCTGCGCTTGGGGGATTTGAACCAGGTGTGGCTCGGCCCCGACACTTTGGTCGCCATGATGATGGCGTCGCGGCTCTTGGTCTTCATCCAGCGGCCGACAATCTCTTCGGTCCGGCCGACATATTTGACGTCGGGGGGAACCGGATAACCCTCTGCCGTGTCAAAGAAATTGATGCCGATGTCGAGGCAGCGGTCAAGGATCCGGTGCGCGGCGGCTTCGTCGGTCTGGTTGCCGAATGTCATCGTGCCCATGCAGATGTCGGACACGGTAACGGCGCTTTTGCCCAGGCGGCGGCTTTGCATGGTGGTGATCGTCCCTTTTGGATGGTCACCCCCTATGGAGTTGCAGTCTGCAACCTGTCAAAGGGTCTCGATCAACAAGGGCATCCCGCCACGCGGGCGCAGGGTGACCGCGCCGACCGGGTCGGGGCGAAAGCCGGGCGGCAGGGCAAATCGCCGTGCCTCCAGCCAGCGCGCGAGGATGAGCAGCGCCTCCATCGTCGCAAAGCGGGCGCCGACGCACACGCGCGGCCCCCCGCCAAAGGGGATATATTGATATTTGTGGAGCTGCGCCTTGGCCTCCGGCGCAAAGCGGCTGTGGTCGAACCGGTCGGGGTTGGTCCACAGGCTGCGGTGGCGGTGGATGACCCACGGCCAGATCGAGACGAGGTCACCCGCAGCGACACCGGTTCCTGCCAGAATGTCATCGCCCATCGCCTCCCGGTCAAAGCGCGGCGCGGGCGGGTAGAGGCGCATCGCCTCGTCAAGGATCTGGCGCAGCAGGGGGAGCGCGTCAAAGCGCTGCTCGACCGGCAGGGCCAGCGCGGTCCGGGCCTCGCCGCGCGCCTGATCCTGCAATGCCGGTTGTGCGGCGAGGCAGTATATCGTCCATGCCAGCGCATTGGCCGTCGTTTCGTGCCCGGCGACGTAAAAGGTAATGGCGTTGTCGACCGCCAGCTTTGCCGCCTCATCCGCTGGAAATTGGGCATGCAGGGCGCGGATGAGGCCGCCGAAAAAATCACCGGCGCCGCCGTCCGGCCCGCGTTCGCGCACCATATCCCCCAATGTTTGGCGCAGCCATTCGCGGCTGTGGCGCGCGCGCCGCATCGTCGGGCTGGGGTCGAGGTCTTGCAGGCCCAGCAGCGTCGTGAACCGGGCCTGCCCTGCCGCCATGACCAGGTTTTCGATGTGGCGGCTGGCGGCCGGGTGCGTCAGCCGATGGTCGCCGGCAAACAGGCTGTCGGCGATGATCGCCATCGTCGTGCGCGTTGCCGCCGCGCTCATGTCATATCGCGTTGAACCGCCGGGCCAGCGGGCAATGTCCGCCTGCGCCGCGGCATCCATCACGCCCGCCATATGGCTGACGGCGGCGGGGGCAAAGCTGGGCGCGACGATGCGGCGCTGTGTCCGCCAATCCTCCCCCTCCGCGCTGAGCAGGCCATTGCCGAGCAACGGCGCCAGCAAGCGCTGGGCGATGCGCGGCCGCAGATAATTGGCCTTGTTGCCCAGCAGGACACGCTCGACGGCATCGGGGTCGGACACGATGTGGACGGTGAAGCCCAATACCCGCCGCGTCTTGATCGGCACGTCAAAGGCGGGCTCCGGCCAGCCATAGATGCTGTTGCGCAACCGTTCGCCCCAAAAGCCGCGCCAGGTGCCCACCCAGTCCGCGGTGCGCGGTGGCTGAACGGGGATGAAGGGCGCGGCGCTGGCCATGCGCCGGTATAGCAGAGGCCGGGGGGCGTTGCGACATGTGTGTGCAGGTTGAGCATGCCGACCATATTCGATAGGTGGCAGCGATGACAGCGCTCTCCATCCTCGACCTCGTCCCCGTCGCGCAGGGCGGCAGCGTCGGGCAGGCGCTGGCCAATGCTGCCGATCTTGCCGCGCATGCAGAGGCGCTGGGCTATGCCCGTTACTGGGTCGCGGAACATCATGGCATGGCGGGCGTGGCTGGGGCGGCAACCAGTGTCGTTCTGGCGCACGTCGGCGCGGCGACATCGACTATCCGCATCGGCGCGGGCGGCATCATGCTGCCCAACCATGCGCCACTCCAGATCGCCGAACAGTTCGGCACATTGGCCGCGCTGTTCCCGGGGCGCATCGACCTCGGCCTCGGCCGGGCGCCCGGCTCGGACGGGCGCGTGGCGCATGCACTGCGGCGCAACCTCGCCAGCGACGACGGCCAGTTTCCGCGCGATGTGGTGGAGCTGATGGCCTATTTCGACGGTGACGAGCGGCTCGGCATCACCGCCGTGCCCGGCGCCGGGCAGAGCGTCGAGCCATGGATATTGGGCTCAAGCCTTTATGGCGCGCAACTCGCCGCCATGCTCGGCATGCCCTATGCCTTTGCCAGCCATTTCGCGCCCGACGCGCTGATGGAGGCGCTCGACGTCTATCGCCGCAGCTTCAAACCGTCGCGCTATCGAGATGCGCCCTACTGCGCGGCGGCCATGAATGTCTTTGCCGCGGATGACGCGGCCACGGCGCATCTGCTCGCGACATCGCAGATGCAGGCCTTTGTCGCCCTGCGCACCGGCAACCCGGGCAAATTGCCGCCGCCGGTGGAGGGGTATCGGGACAGCCTGCCGCCCAATGCGCGGGTGATGCTCGACCATGTGCTGCAATATAGCGCGGTGGGAACCGGGGCGGATTGCGCGGCGGGCATCCGCGCCTTTGCCGGCAAGACCGGCGTCGACGAAGTGATTGTCTGCGGCTCGTTCCACGACCATGCAGCGCGCAAGCGATCGCTCGAACTGACGATGGCGGCGATCGCTCGCAGCGATTGATTCCCCCGATGGCGCGCAGTATAGGCGACGTTTAGCGCATCGGCGGCCCGTCTGGGGTCGCCTTTTTGCTTTTGACGGTCCCGCGAACGGGGCGATCAACAGGAGGACATTATGACCATTACCCCGCTCATGCCCGTATATCCGCGTTGCGGGTTCCGGCCGGTGCGTGGGGAGGGGGTTCATCTGGTCTCCGAAGATGGTCGCCGCGCGCTGGATTTTGCGGCAGGCATCGCGGTCAACGCACTCGGCCACGGCCACCCGCATTTGACCAAGGCGATTGCCGATCAGGCCGCGACGCTGATGCATGTGTCGAACCTCTATGGCAGCCCGCAGGGCGAGGCGCTGGCGCAGCGGATCGTCGACAACAGCTTTGCCGACACCGTGTTTTTCACCAATTCCGGGGTCGAGGCGATCGAATGTGCGATCAAGACGGCCCGCGCCTATCATGATGCCAATGGCAACCCCGACCGGTACAAGCTGATCACGTTCAAGAACGCGTTTCATGGCCGCTCGCTCGGCGCGATATCGGCGACTGATCAGGAAAAGATGCGCAAGGGGTTTGAGCCGCTGCTACCCGGCTTTGCCTATGCCAAATTCAACGACCTCGATGCCGCACTGGCGTTGATCGACGATGAAACCGCCGGTTTTCTGGTGGAAACGGTGCAGGGCGAGGGCGGCATGACCGCCGGCACGGTCGAGTTCATTCAGGGCCTCAGAAAGGCGTGCGACGACCATGGCCTGCTGCTCATCCTCGATGAAATCCAGTGCGGTTACGGCCGGACGGGCAAGATGTGGGCCTATGAACATTATGGCATCACGCCCGACATCCTGACCTCTGCCAAGGGGATTGGCGGCGGCTTTCCGCTCGGCGCCTGCCTCGCCACAGAGGAAGCGGCCAAAGGCATGGTCGTCGGCACGCATGGCTCGACCTATGGCGGCAATCCGCTCGCCATGGCGGCGGGGCAGGCGATCCTCGACGTCATGCTGGAACCGGGCTTTCTCGATCATGTGACGGCGATGGGCGACCGGTTGCGCGCCGCCTTTGAACAGCTGATCCCCAATTACGACCATTTGTTCGAGGAAATCCGCGGCAAGGGCCTGATGCTCGGCATCAAGATGAAGGACAATGTTGTCGCCCGCGACTTTGTGGCGCACCTGCGCGACCATCACGGCCTGCTGACCGTGGCGGCAGGCGAAAATGTGTTCCGTGTGCTGCCGCCGCTGGTCATTGATGAAAGCCACATCGCCGAATGTATCGAGCGGCTGTCGGCCGGCGCAGCTTCGTTTCCGTCGGCTGCGGGGTGACAGAGCGCGATGAAGCGCGATTTCCTCAACCTGTCTGACGCCGGTGGCGACGCGATTGCGGCGATGATCAGCGACGCCATCGATCGCAAGGCCGCGCGTGCCGGGTGGCCCAAGGGTCGGGCGGATGCCGATGCGCCGCTGGCGGGCCATATGCTGGCCATGATATTCGAGAAAAATTCGACGCGCACGCGCACCTCGTTCGAAATGGCGATGACCCAGCTGGGCGGGGACAGCATGTTCATGGCGGCCGGCCAGATGCAGCTGGGGCGCGGCGAAACCGTCGCCGACACGGCGCGGGTACTGTCGCGCTATGTCGACGCCATCCTGATCCGCACCGACGACCACGCAAAGATAGAGGAGCTGGCCCACCACGCCAGCGTCCCGGTGATCAACGGCCTCACCGACCTGTCGCACCCGTGCCAGATCGTCGCCGACCTCCTCACCATCATCGAACATGGCAAGCCGTTGCCGGGGCTGGAGCTGGCCTGGCTGGGCGACGGCAACAACGTGCTCAACTCGATCGTCGAGGCGGCCGGCCTGTTCAAATTCAACGTCCGCATCGCGGTGCCGCAGGGTTATGACAGCGACATGGCGTTCATCCATGCCGCCCGTGCCGCGGGCGCGCGCATCACCGTGACCCGCGACGCGCGCGAGGCGGTGCAGGACGCCGACATCATCGTCACCGATACTTGGGTGTCGATGGGTCAGGACCATGCGCATAACAAGGTTGCGGCGATGATGCCCTATCAGGTCAATGCCGCGTTGATGGCGCAGGCAAAGCCCGACGCCCGATTCCTGCATTGCCTGCCCGCGCACCGTGGAGAGGAAGTGGTCGATGCGGTCATCGACGGGCCGCAATCGCTGATCTGGGATGAAGCCGAAAACCGGCTGCACGCGCAAAAATCGATCCTCCTGTGGGCATTTGGCCGACTGTGACGGCGATGACGGAAACCCATTTTGACCGCACGCTGCGCTTTACCCTGCCGGCGGAGGATGTGCGCGGCCGGATCGTGCGACTGGGGCCGGTGCTGAACAGCATATTGTCGGCGCACGCCTACCCGCCCGCCGCAGAGCGTGTGCTGGCAGAGGCGCTGGTGCTGACCGCACTGCTCGGCTCGCTGCTCAAGGATGATGGCAGTCAGCTGACCATGCAGGCGCAGACTGAAAACGGGCCGATCAGCCTGTTGGTGTGCGACTATGTCGCGGGCGAACTGCGCGGCTACCTCGCCTTTGACATCGACCGGCTGGCCGAAGCCGGCGCGCACCCAAGCCTGTTTGCGCTGTTCGGCAAGGGGTATCTGGCGCTGACCTTTGACCAGGGCGAAAGCCGTCAGCGTTATCAGGGCATCGTTCCGCTCGAAGGGGAAAGCCTGGCTGACGCGGTGCAGAATTATTTCCGCCAGTCGGAACAATTGCCGACCTTTGCGCGCGTCGCCGTGGACCATGTCGACGATGTCGGCTGTATCGCGGGCGGCGTGCTGATTCAGCAGCTCGCGGCGGGCGAGGTCGGCGAAGAGCGCATCGAGGTGCGGCAGGATGATGCCGATGCGGCGGCACGCTGGGACCATGTGCAGGCCTTGGCGGAGACGACGAGCAATGCCGAACTGACCGACCCTGACCTGTCGCTCGAGGCGCTGGTCTGGCGCCTCTACCATGATGAGAGTGAGGTGCGCGTGTCGCATGACGGCCCGCTGGCGCGCGGTTGCCGCTGTAATGCCGACCATCTGGCACGGGTACTGATGCGCTTTAGTGCCGAGGAGCGGGCAGAGATGACCGGTGCCGACGGCATGATCGGTGTCGATTGCGCCTTTTGCTCGCGTATTTTTCCGATTGATCCGGCGCTGCTCGACGCCGGGTGAGCCAGATCACATTATTGCCATGAACGGGCTGTAAAGCCATCGTTCAACTCTCTCTTGCTAGACGGCAGGGCGACACAGCAGTGACGGGCAGCAATTGGCTGAACCGCGATGCTGGTCGTTGATGGGGCGATGATGACAAGATTGTTCGCAATTTTCCTGGTTGGTGCCGCAGTCGCGGCCCCCGTGGCGGCGCAAGCCCCCGGGCTGGCCATGCTGCAGACGCTGGAACGCGGACAGTGGCGGCTGGTCACGCGTGACGGTTCGTCCGCCCCCGCATCCATTTGTCTGGGCGACCCGCGCCAGTTGCTGCAGACGGCGCATATGGGCGCGCGCTGCACCCTGTTCACGGTGAATGATACGCCGTCCAGCGTGACCGTCAGCTATGATTGCGGCGCCGCCGGCAATGGCAGCACCACCGTCCGCCGTGAAACCAGCCGTCTGGTGCAGGTCGAAACCCAGGGCATATTGCGCGGAGCCCCGTTTTCGGAGGCGTTTGAGGCGCGCCACAGCGGGGCCTGTACACGCTAATCCTTTTTTAACCATGCTGTGACACAAGCATGATTGTGAACCCATTTTGTGGCTCACTCCTCCCTAGCAGATCTTCGGATCATCCTGGGCCGCGCTCCTCTTACGGAACGCGGCCCATTTTTTGCTGCGTCGAGGGCAGCGCTGCGAGCAACGGCCTTTCCACCCGGTCCCGGGCACGATATTGGGGCGGCGATTTCCCCCGCCGACAGGATGCCATTGCCCGTGCCGCTTGACCCGACTCTCGCCATCGTCCTCCTCTCCGGCGGAATGGATTCGATGGTCTGTGCCGCGATGGCGCGGGCGGCCGGTCGCCGGGTGATCGCGCTGACCGTCGATTATAACCAGCGCCACCGCTGTGAGCTCGACGCCGCGGGGCGCATCGCCGCCGCACTCGACGTGGCCGAACATCTCGTCGTGCCACTCGACCTCAGGGCATTTGGCGGCTCCGCACTGACCGGCGACCTGTCGGTGCCAAAGGACGGCGTGCAGCCGGGCATCCCGGTGACCTATGTGCCGGCGCGGAACACCATTTTCCTGT
>CAZAWL010000069.1:0-9392 GCA_964488705.1 uncultured Sphingopyxis sp. | reverse complement strand
TCCACCGCAGAGCGCTGTGCTCGGCCTCCATCGCATCGAGGACCGCCCGGTCGTCCGCGACGGACAGGTTGTCGTGCGCCCGATGATGTATCTGGCGCTCAGCTATGACCACCGCCTGATCGACGGGCGCGAAGCGGTAACATTCCTCGTCCGCATCAAGGAAGCGATTGAGGACCCGACCCGGCTGCTGATCGACCTCTAAATCGATGCTGCCGCCGCACATCGTCGAACGGGAGGAGGTGAAGACGCTGAGCCTGCTGCGATTTGCGCTGGAACGGAGGGGCATCACGGCATCGGCATGGGCGCTGGCGATGCGGCGGGAATTTATCGGACCACAGGATGATTGCATCTGTTTGTGGAAGGAGGATGGCCGCTGGCTGGTGCAGTATACGGAGCGTGGCACCTGGCGTGAGATGGGCAGCTTTCCCGAGATTTTTGAGGCGGTGAAATATTTTTTTGCGCAATTTGCGTCCGGACCGAGCCCCTATGATCTGCGCGAGCAATGGGAAGCGGCCACCGGGCAGAGTTTTTCGATGGTGGAATGACCGGCGATTGTGCCGATGGAGCTGATGATGGCAGAGTATGATTTCGACGTTCTGGTAATCGGTGCTGGCCCCGGCGGTTATGTCGCGGCGATCCGCGCCGCGCAGCATGGGCTGAAAACCGCGTGTGTGGACAGCCGTGCGACGCTGGGCGGAACCTGCCTCAATGTCGGCTGTATCCCGTCCAAGGCACTACTCCACGCTTCCGAACTTTACGATGAGGTCGCGGGCGGGCACCTCGCCAAATATGGCATGACCTTCGGTGCGGCAAAGCTCGACGTCGCGGCGATGCTGGCCGAAAAGGACAAGGCGGTTGGCGAGCTGACCGGCGGAATCGAATTTCTGTTCAAGAAGAACAAGGTCGAATGGCTGAAAGGTCATGCCGCCTTTACCGCTGCCGACACGGTAGAGGTCGCAGGCAAGCACTATCGCGCCAAGCACATCATCATCGCGACCGGGTCGAGCGTGACCCCGTTGCCCGGCGTCGAGGTCGACAATGCCAAGGGTGTGGTTGTCGATTCAACTGGCGCGCTGACTCTGGCCAAAGTGCCGGCAAAGATGGTGGTTATCGGCGGCGGCGTGATCGGGCTGGAGCTGGGTAGCGTCTGGCGCCGCCTCGGGGCCGAGGTGACCGTGGTCGAATATCTCGACCAAATCCTCCCCGGCATGGATGACGATATCCGCAAAGAAGCGAGCAAGATTTTCAAGAAACAGGGCTTTGTCATCAAGACGGGCACAAAGGTGACGGGCTGTGCCGTGAAGGGCAAAAAGGCGCAGCTGACGATGGAGCCCGCCGCCGGTGGCGCTGCGGAAACCATGGATGCCGATGTCGTGCTGGTCGCCATTGGCCGCCGCCCGAACACCGACGGGCTGGCGCTGGACAAGGCTGGGCTCACCACCAACGCGCGCGGGCAAATAGAGGTCGGGCATGATTTCCGGACCAACGTGCCCGGCGTCTGGGCCATCGGCGATGTGGTGCCCGGCCCGATGCTTGCGCACAAGGCAGAGGATGAAGGTGTCGCCTGTGCCGATTTCATCGCCGGGCATGTCGGCATCGTCAATCATGACGTTATCCCCAGCGTCGTCTATACATTTCCCGAAATTGCGGGCGTCGGCCTGACGGAGGCGCAGGCCAAAGAGCGTGGCGATGTGAAAGTCGGGAAATTCCCGATGATGGCCAACAGCCGGGCCAAGACCAACCGTCAGACCGACGGCCTCGTCAAAATCATCGCCGATGCGCAAAGCGACCGCGTGCTTGGCGTATGGATTATCGCCAGCGTGGCCGGCACAATGATTGCGCAGGCGGCACAGGCGATGGAGTTTGGCGCGACAAGTGAGGATATCGCCTACACCTGTCACGCGCACCCGACCCATGCCGAGGCGCTGAAAGAAGCGGCGATGGCGGTCACCGGAAAGCCCATCCACATTTGACGGCCGTCCAAAACCCGACCTGGCGACCGGCCGTGGCCGGGGTGATCGGCGGCACGGTGGCGGTCGCTGTCGGCATAGGGTCGATGGTTGCTGGCGGTGCGGCAACGCTGCTCCCCATGGTCAACATCGGCGCGCTCGCCATCGCGGTGATACTGGCCGCGCTGCTGCTGCTGGTTCCGCATCGGGCCGAAAAATGGCTGGCGCTGGCCGCGGCAGTGGCGCTGGTCGCGACGGCCTATGGTGGCGATGAGATTGACGGCATCCGGCGCTGGGTGTCGGTCGCCGGCTTCATCCGGTTGCAACCGGCTTTCATTTTCCTGCCGTTGATCCTGTGCGCCTATGCGCTGCGTTCGCGCGACCCGACCCATGGTGTCGCGGTGATGCTCGCTGCCGCTGCCATGGCGCTTATGCCCGACCGGTCGATGACGGTACCGGTCTGCGCCGTTACCTTGGCGGTCTGGGTGATGGACCGCAGCTATATGTCGGCGGCGGTGCTGGGTTGCGCGCTCGCAGCCGGGGCGCTCGCATGGTGGCAGGCCGACCCGTTGCCCGGCGTCCGCTTCGTCGAACAGGTGATCGCCGATGGCTGGCAGGCCGGCTGGGTGAACGGCGCTCTACTGTCCGCCAGTGCGCTTGCCATGCTGGCGCCGCTCGCTGTCCTGCCGAAGGCGGCCCGGCCTCAGCGGCGTGCCATCATCGCCTTTGCCGTTGTTTGGGCAAGCTTGTTGCTCGCCTCCCTGATCGGCATGTACCCTACACCCTTGCTCGGTTTTGGCGCGAGCGCCATCATCGGCTATTTCTGGTCAATCATCGCGCTGCGTCCGCCAGGCGCGCCAACAAAGGACAGTTTCTGATGCCCACCGTCACCGCCAACGGCATAGAGATTTGCTATGAAGATCATGGCGACCCCGCCGCGCCGCCGATCTTGCTCGTCATGGGGTTGGGCGGACAGTTGACGCTGTGGCCGATCGAATTTGTCGATGCGCTGGTGGCGCGGGGGTTTCGCGTTATCCGCTATGACAATCGCGATGTTGGCTTGTCGACCAAATGGGATGCGGCCGGCGTGCCCAATATCCGCTGGATGGTCTTGAAATCGCTGTTCGGCCTAAAGCCGCGGGCCCCCTATGGCCTCGCCGATATGGCGCGCGACGGCATGGGTTTGCTAGACGCGCTCGGCATTGCCAAGGCGCATATTGTCGGCGCATCGATGGGTGGCATGATTGCGCAGCATATCGGGGCCAGTCATGGGGACCGGGTGTTGACGCTGACGTCGGTCATGTCGACTACGGGGCATCGCAGCGTGCCGCGGGCCCGGCCCGAAGCGATGAAGATGCTGACGGCGCGCCCCGCCACAACCGACACCGAAACGCTGGTGGCCTTTGGCAAGCAGGTAGCGCGCGCCATCGGCAGCCCCGGTTACCCGGCGGACGAGGCGCGGCTCGACGCACAGGTGCGGGCCAACCTCGCGCGGAGCAACTATCCGCCCGGTTTCGCGCGTCAGGTCGCGGCCATTGTGGCCGATGGTGACCGGCGGGCCATGCTGGGGCAGGTCAGCGCGCCGACATTGGTCATCCATGGGGCGGATGACCCGCTGGTGCCGGTAGAGGGTGGACGCGACACGGCCGCGCACATCCCCGGCGCGCGTCTGCTCACCATCCCCGGCATGGGGCACGACCTGCCGCTCGCGTTGGTCGACACCTTGGCCGATGCCATCGCCGATCATGCGCGGACAGCGGCGCCAGCTACGGTCGCGGCCTGACCATGACAGCGCCTCTGGTCGAGGCTGCGTTGCTTGTGCGTTTGCTCGACCTGGCTGGCATTGGCGTTTTTGCCTTGTCCGGCGCGCTTATGGCGGCCCGCCAGCAGCAGACATTGGTGACCGCCAGCTTTTTTGCGCTGGTGACCGGCGTCGGCGGCGGCAGCGTACGCGACCTGTTGATCGGCGCCCCGGTATTCTGGGTGCAGGATGTCTGGGTAGCGGCACTGTGCATCGGCATCGCCATGTTGGTATGGCTGACGCCCGAACGCTGGTGGCGCGGCCAGTTGCTCGAATGGGCCGATGCGGCGGGGCTTGCGGCCTACAGCGTTTTCGGCGCGGCCAAGGCCATCAGCTATGGCGTGCCGCCGGTCCCGGCCATTCTGATGGGCGTCATCACAGGGTGCGTTGGCGGCATTGTCCGCGACGTTCTGGCGGGTGTCCCGTCGATCATCATGCGACCGGAAATCTATGTGACGGCAGCAGCCATTGCCGCGACGTCCTTTGTCGGACTGCGCGCGCTCTCGGTCGATCCGACCGTCGCGTCGGTCACCGCCGCCATCGCCGGCTTTGCCGTGCGCGGTGCCGCGATCCGTTATCGGCTGGCGTTACCATCCTATGGGAAAAGGACCTAGGGCGTGGCCCATTCGCCGTGGATGATGCGCTTTGCGCGCTGGCACATCTGGCTGGGCTGGCTGGTCGGC
The DNA here is from genome assembly GCA_964488705.1 of uncultured Sphingopyxis sp. GTDB lineage: Bacteria > Pseudomonadota > Alphaproteobacteria > Sphingomonadales > Sphingomonadaceae > Sphingopyxis. Next base: position 4,959 of record CAZAWL010000069.1, on the reverse strand, counting down.
GTGCCGTTACTATTTTGGACGATCAGCGGCCTGTGGATGGTCGCCCGCCCCATAGAGGAGGTGCGCGGAACAGCGCTTCGTGCCGACGCGGTGCCGCTGCCGGACGGCCTTGTCCCGGTCCTGCCAGACTTGCCGGGTGGTGCGACCGAACAACTGCGGTTGGTGATGCGCGCGGACCGGCCGGTGTGGATTATCAGCGATACTGGCGGCAATCAGCGGGCCGTGGATGCCGGGTCCGGCCAGCCATTGCCACGCGTCGACGCAGCACTTGCCCGCCGCATTGCCGGTGCCGCACTTCGGCAGCCAGCGACGATCACCGGCGCCGCAGCCTTTGCGGCGGTCGATGCGCCGCTGGAACTGCGGCGCGACCGTCCGTCATGGCAGGTGCGCTTTGCCGACGGCATCCATGTCTATGTCGATGCGGTGACGGGAGAGGTGCTGGCCGTTCGCTCGGCACAGTGGCGGGCGTTCGACGTGATGTGGGGGCTTCACATCATGGACCTCGGTGGTCGGGAGGATTCGAGCCACCCCATATTGATCAGCTTTGCGGGCATGGCGCTCTTGTCGTGCCTGCTCGGCTTTGCATTGCTGTTCCGGCGGCGACGATCCGCGCGGCGTTAGAGCCCCAACAGCCGCATCATCCAGCCTTGCTCCGACGCGGTCGGGCGGCGTGGCGGTTGCCAGTCGCGACACTCGAGGCAAGACGCCTGCACCCCGCTTGCGCCGAGCAAGCGCTGCATGTCGCCGACCACCTGAGCCAGACGGGCATTGCGCAGCCAGGCTGATTGCGCCAGCCACCCCGACGGCGGGGCGGCGCCGTCCTGTTCCTCATCACGCGAAAAGCCGGCGAAAAATTCGGACAGCGGGTCCGGGCCGTTTTCGAAATAGACGGGGTAGATCGCTTCGGGGTCGATGTTGGCGCGTCGGGCCGCGTCCTTCATCGCGTCGTCGAGCCCGCCAAATTGGTCGACCAGGCCCAGCTGGCGCGCCGTCGCACCGGCCCACACGCGTCCTTCGGCAATTTCCCGCACGCGTTCGACCGGCAGGTTGCGCGACCGCGATACCAGCGCGGTAAAGCGGCCATAGACATTTTCGACGCTGCTCTGCGCCAGGGCGTTAAAGCTTGGGCCGAGCCCGCCAAACAGGTCCGGCTCGCCGGACAGGGGCGTGGTTGCGATACCGTCGCTCGTCACCCCGATATTGCCGAGTGCCCGTTCAAAGCTGGGCAACACCGCAAAAACGCCGATCGAGCCCGTGATCGTATCGGGTTCCGCAAAGATGCGGTTGGCCGGTGTCGCCACCCAATAGCCGCCCGAGGCCGCGACATTGGCCATCGACACGACAATCGGCAGCTGGCGTTTGTTGCCGTCGGTCAACGCGGTCCGGATACGTTCGGATGCCAGCACCGACCCGCCCGGCGAGTCGATGCGCAGGACAATCGCCTTGATATTGTCGTCGGCCATTGCGTCGAAAATATGCTGCGTGATCGTCTCCCCGCCCGCCGTGCCATTTTCGCTGCGGCCATCGACAATCTCTCCGACAATCGGGATGACGGCTATGGCTTCGCCCGATTCTTCGGGCGGGTTCGCGGCGACATAATCGTCGAGGCGAATGCGGTTATAGGTCCATGGCCGGCTCTCGTCGCGCGTGCCCGCAATCTCCGCGACCCGCCGTTCAAACGCTATGCGGTTGCCGATCTTGTCGATCAGGCTGGCGCGGCCGGATGCGGTCGCCAGGTCATTGCCGGCGGCGCGGACAGCGGCTGGCATATCCGCGATGAACGCCTGCAACTGCGCGCGTGGCCGGGCGGCGCGAATTTGCGCCTGCCACCGTTCCCACAACACCGACGCATAGGCTAGCGCCGCCTCTCGCGCCTCGGGCGACTGGTCGGCGCGCAGATAGGGTTCGACGGCGCTCTTGAACGTGCCGACGCGATAGATGTTGGCCGTGACGCCCAGGCGGTCGATCAGCCCCTTATAATAGAGCCGTGATCCCCCCGGTCCGGCGATGACGACGCCGCCGCCCTGGTCAGTCCAGATTTCGCTGGCGTGGGCAGCGAGTTGATAGGCGTCGTCGCCATAGGCGGTGGCATAGGCCAGCACCGGTTTGCCGGCGGCGCGCACCTTGCCAATGGCTTCAGCGACGTCACCCAGCGCGACCTGGCCGCCGCCGACGAAGCGGTCGAGGTCGAGCACCACGACCTTGACCTTGTCGTCATCGACCGCCGCTTCGAGCGCCTGCACGATATCGGCACGCCGAAACTCCCGTGTCGGAAGATCGCCGGTCAGGGCCGACAGGGCGTCGACCGGTGCCGGCTGTTCGCTGATGGTGCCGTCGAGCTGGAGCAAGAGCGCACCCGGTGTGACGATGGTGGCCGCGTTCGGGCGGCCGGACAGGATGCCGAACAGGACGAAGAAAAAGAGCAGGAGAAAGGCGAGCGCGAGCCCGTCTTTTATCGCGACCATGACGCGCCAAAAGCCGGAGAGCACCTCGCGGGTGGTGTAGCGTGGCGCAGTGGGGACAGGGGCGGCCGCAGCCGCACTGGCCGGCATAGGGGAGGGCACGGGGTCAGTCATGACACGGTGCTAGCCGATGGCGATGGGGTAGTAAACGGGCGCAGCGGCGGTCGCCACGTCACCTCTACGATGCAAATAGGTCACAGCCGCGCGCAAAATGGATCGATGGTGGCGCTTGGCATTAGGGTGTTGCGCAGCCGATGCGGTAAGGCCCCGCTCCCATGGCCGCCCCATCCGCCCTGCCTGACGCCGCGTCCGTCGCCGACGCCGACCTTGCCGCCCTGTCGTGGCGCGGCGAGTTGCGCGCGCTATTCGCTCTGGGCTGGCCATTGGCGGCAGCCAATCTGTTACAGATGCTGGTCTATGCCGTAGACGTGGTGTTCGTGGCGCGGCTGGGTGATGCGGCACTGGCGGCCTCGTCGCTGGCCGTGTCGATTGTCGGCTTGCTGATGTGGGCCCTGACGGGGCTGGTGGGTGCGGCGGCACCGCTGATCGCGGCGGAATTGGGCCGGCGACGCTTTGCGGTCCGTGACGTGCGCCGCACCGTGCGCATGGCATTGTGGCTGAGCGTCGCGTCGGGTGCGCTGGCAATGCTTTTATGCACCACCGGCGAACGCTTCATGCTCGCCACCGGCCAGTCGCCGGCCACGGCGGCCCGGGCCCAGGCATTCATGGATCTGCTGATGTGGGTTATCATCCCGTCGGTCGCCGCCAGCGTGTTGCGTGTTTATGTGTCGGCCATGGGCCGGGCGACGCTGGCGACGGCGGTCACGCTGCTGGCGCTGGCGGTCAACGCCCTCGGCAACTGGGCCCTGGTGTTCGGCAATTTGGGCATGCCCGCGCTGGGGCTGCAGGGGTCGGCCATTTCCAGCATCATCACCAGCATCGTCATGTTCGCCGCCTATGTCGCCATCATCGGCTGGGACAGGCGGTTCCGGCGCTACCACCTGTTCGGCAATATGTGGCGCGCGGAATGGACGCGGCTGCGCGACATGGTCCGCATCGGCCTGCCGATTGCGCTGACCATTTTGGCGGAGGCGGGCCTGTTCAGTGGCGCGGCATTCCTGATGGGGCGGATTGGGGAGGCGCAGTTGGCCGGCCACACCATCGCGCTCCAGGTTGCGGCGCTCGCCTTTCAGGTGCCGTTCGGCGTCGCTCAGGCTGCCACCATCCGCGTCGGGCTCGCCTATGGCGCGCGCAATGCGGTGGCGATCGCGCGGGCAGGCTCCGCCGCCCTGACATTGGGTGTCGGCTTCATGGCGCTGACGGCTCTCGCCATCTGGCTGTTCCCGACGTTGTTCCTGTCCATTTATGTGGATGTGGATGCGCCGCGCAATGCCGCGCTGGTTGCCTTTGCGCTCAATTACCTGATGGTTGCCGCCGCTTTCCAGCTGTTCGACGGGGCGCAGGCGGTGCTGCAGGGCAATTTGCGTGGGCTGCAGGATACGCGCACACCGATGGTGATTGCCGTCGGCGGCTATTGGATCGCTGGCTATGGCACGGCGATCACGCTGGGGTTCTGGACGCCGTTATCGGGCACCGGCGTGTGGATAGGGCTGGCGGTCGGGCTGGTGGTGGTCGCGCTGTTGCTGCTCATCCGCTGGCAGATGCGCGCCCGGTTGGGGCTGCTGCCTTCAACTGCTGTTGGCTGAATTGTCGGGCCAGTTGATCGACCCGTCGCGCAGCCGAGGCCAGTTGATCGATAGTCACCAGTCGCGGCGGCAGGCCGGCGTCGCCGACATTGCGAAAACATAAATGATGCTCGACCGTGCTGCCGTCAAAGATGGCGGCAACGGCCAATTGGGCGTGAACGACATCGTTGCGCATGGCGAGAAGGGGGCGGATGGCGTCGATCCGTTCATCCAGCTTTTTGGGCGATCGAAAACGGTCGCGGCGTTGTTCGAGCAATGCGAGTTTTTGGGCCAGCGGCGCCGTCGGACAAAATGGCTGGTTCAGCCGCTGGAGATAGCTGATGATGGCGGCTTCCAGCTGGGCAAATGCGTCGAGAAACGTGCCCCGCGCCACCTGACCCTGGCGGCGCATGTCCAACCAGTGCGGCAAGATAGTCGCCATATCGGTGCGAACGTCGATACCCATCGGCACCGGCCTATTCGATACCAAAAAATTTTCCCTTAACGCGGTTGACGCTGTGTGCGGTGCCACCCATATGCGCCTGTGTTAGCACTCGCCTTGTCTGAGTGCCAAACGCCTTTCATTGCAAAAAAGCTGGAGAGCCATCCATGAAATTTCGTCCACTGCACGACCGCGTGCTGGTCCGCCGCGTTGAAGCCGAAGAAAAGACGGCTGGTGGCATCATCATCCCCGACACGGCCAAGGAAAAGCCGCAGGAAGGCGAAGTTGTCGCCGCCGGCGCTGGCGCCAAGGCCGAAGACGGCAAGGTGACCCCGCTCGACGTCAAGGCCGGCGACAAGATTCTGTTCGG
>CAZAWL010000068.1:0-9409 GCA_964488705.1 uncultured Sphingopyxis sp. | reverse complement strand
ATCCCGTTCAAGGTCTGGCCAGACAGCTTCATAGCGATCAGCGCGACCAGCAGCCGTTCGACCACCTGTTGCTGACCCACCACGGCCTTGCCAATTTCGGCTGCGACCCGACGGCCCAGCTGTTCGACATCATTTACCGTCACGCACTATTTCCCTTCGCCAAAGTCCCAATGCCCGCGCCCCGGCGACCGCCTCGTCGCTCGTGCGGGCGTTTTCCATCTGTTGCACCAACTGTGTAAAGCGCTGGCCGCGGCTATCGACAAACCGGTCGAGCCACTGGTCGAGCGCTGCGCCGACCAGCCGTGTCGGCGCGTGCAGCCGCCGTGCCGCGACCTCGCGCACCATATTGGCATAGCGCACGGCAAAGCTGCGGGTGCGCCGTGCCTGCACGATCAGCTGGGCATTGGTGGCCACCAGCGCCGTCTTGCCCAGCTGGATCGTCCGTTCTTCGCGCCAGGGCGGGCCAAAACGGACAAAACCCTGCCACAGCGCCAACAGCCCGGCGACGATAAGGCACAGCGTCAGGGCGAGGAATGGCGGCGTAAAGGCGATGCGCAGCAGATTATAGTTGGACGCACCCAGCCCGTTCAACGCGACATCAAAGCCGACAGGTTCGCCCGGCCCGGCCACTTGTTGCAACAGCTCGATGGCACCGCGCGCGCGCGCGTCGTCATGCAGTGCCAGATTGTTGATGAGGTCGGGGTCGGACAGGACATAGACGTCGCGGCTATGCGGGCCAAGGTCGATCTGGCCGATCAACACGCCGCCATCGATGCTGACGATCGGATCGACATTTTGTTCGGCCAGCACCTGTACCCGCTGCGGCAGGTGGATGGTGATGGCCCCGTCGCCCCACAAATCCGCCGTGAGTGTCCGGCTGACCGGGGTCACCGTCCGGGTGGCATAGCTCGGCAACTGCTTGCGCGGCGGACTATCCCTGTCCGCATCATCGGATCGCGGGGGCGCGAGGCCAAAGGGCCCGCTGCCACGCTCCTGCAGGACGATCGCCCCGTCGGGCAGCGCGACGGCACCGCTGACCCGGTCGCGACCGGCGGGGTCGGCGATCGGCGCATATTTGGGCAGTACCAGCAGCACCTGATTCTCGTTGTCGGTCAGCCGATCGTCAATGTCTTCGAGCCGGCTGGAGACGTCGGGGGTCAGGACGAGCAACCCGCCCAGATCGGTGTTCGCGCCGGCGGCGACGCCGGCCCGCGCATCCCTGATCACTTCGGGATCGAGGCCGGCGGCCCGCGCCAATTCGACGATGCCCGCAAACCCCGTCGCCGAACGCGACATGGCATGACCGCGCCCGTCGCGGCCGGAGCTGAGTTCCGGCGCAAAGGTCGACACGACCCAGAAACCGATAAAGCCGATGATCCCGGCGAGGATCAACCCGGTGATGATGCGCGGGTCAAAGGGGCTGGCGTTGGTCGTCATCCGGCTGCGGCCCGCCAATGATTGCCAAAGGCAAAATCTTCATAGGCCGTGCGAGCCTCTGACCAGTCCTGGGCGTGCAGGTCCTGCCCGGCCCAGCGGCTGCGCTCGACAATGCCCACCACCGTCGCAAAGGCCCGCCGCGCCGTGCCGGGCAGCGCCTCTATGCTGGCGATAGCGCGCGCCGTCAGCGCCGGACGCAGCACATCGGGGCGGCGGCGGTCGATGTCGACCAGACTGTGGCGCAGCAACAGATGCACCGCTTCGCCGAACGCCCCGGCCTTGGCCAGCGCATCCGCCTGTTCCAGCAGGCTACGGGCTGCCGCCATGTCCGGCTGCCACGGCGCGTCATCGGCGCCTTCGGCATCGGCCCGACGCCCGAGCCGTGCCAACAGGCCATCAATGGCATCACGCACCGACGGAACGGTGAGGTAAAGGATATAGAGCAGCGCCAGAGCACAACCGAGCGCGAGCAGGACATTCGCAAAAATGCGCCCCGGACCGGACAGCCAGTTCAACACGGCATCCAACCAGGCCGGGCGGTTGAATTGTGGCGGGGTGGGCAGCGGCGGCAGCTCCAGCTGATAGCGCGGATCGGCCTGAATCGCGTCGATGGCCGCCTGCACCCGTTCCGGCGTTGGCGAGGTATCGGGCCGGGCGCTCGCCGCAGCATCACGTGCCGTCGCCGCGATGGCGGGTCCGGGCGCGGCAACGCACAGCAACAAGGCCGGGCACAGTATGGACCAGCCACATCGTGCCGCTGCGTTCACACTGCACCCCGAAAATCTACCATCGCCCTTGCTTGCCGTTGCGGCGGGCGCTTGGCAAGCCGATTTGGTGGTTCGCGCGCTATTCCGCCGCCATGGCCAGCATCGGCCGCTGCGGCCCGCGAACCACCCGGCCCGGGGTCGGTCCCTGCATGACGCCGTTGCGAAAGGTCACCTTTCCCGATTTGATGGTCGCGACATAGCCTTCGGCGCGCTGCAACAGCCGTTTGCCACCGGCCGGCAGGTCAAAGGCAAGCCAGGGCTTGCCCAACCGCAAGGCGTCCATGTCGATGATGTTGAGGTCGGCGAGGTAGCCGGGTTCGATGATCCCGCGATCCTCCATGCCATAGAGCATCGCCGTATCGCGGCACTGGCGCTTGACCGCCTGTTCGAGCGTGATCGTCCCGCCCTTGCGATCCCGCGCCCAATAGCTGAGCAGGAATGTCGGTGCCGCCGCATCGCAAATGGTGCCGCAATGTGCACCGCCATCCGACAGCGACACCAGCGTGTCGTCCCGGTTGAGCAACCCGTGCACAAAGTCGAGATTGCCGTCCATATAGTTGATGATCGGCAGATAGATCATGCCCGAACCGCCGTCGGCCATCATCCAGTCATAGGCATAGTCGGCCGCTTGGCGCTGCGCCTGGTCGGCACAGGCGGCCACGCTTTCGTCACGCGTCGGTTCATAGGAAAAGCCGTCGACCAGCGGGAACTGCATCGCCCAGGCCGCGGTGACGAGGAAAAAGAACGGCGCCATGTCGGGAGAATCGGGCGGGACATTGTCTTCGCCGATCAGCTGCGCCTTGAATGCCGGGTCCGACAGACGGGCCAGCTGTTCATCCCACGGCAGGTCCGCAATCGCCAGCCAGGACGGTTTGCGCATAAAGGGATGGACGGTGCCGCGCCAGTTCATGACGACGCCAATCCCGCGCAGGCCGATTGCCGCGACAATATTTGCGCCGTTGTCGTTCGCCGCCGCCACCGCCTGCATCTGTTCGGTCCACGGCATCTGCTTGATCGGCGACTGGAGCATCGACATAACGATGGGCACGCCGGTTTCGCGGCTGAGCCGTTCCATCCAGCCAAATTCGTCCCATTCGGGCATCAGGTCGGATGTATGTTCGAACACCCCGTGGCCGACCCGCGCCATGGCACGGCCAATGGTCACCAGCTCGGCTTCGGTGGCCGTGGTGCCGGGGACGAGTTCGCCATCAATCGATTTGTGCAGGATGGTGCGCGACGTCGAAAAACCGAGCGCGCCGGCCCTCAGCCCTTCCTCCACCAGCCGCGCCATCTCGTCCATGTCGGCGTCGGTCGGCTCCTCATTGTCGGCACCGCGTTGGCCCATCACATAGGCGCGCAGCGCACCGTGGGGCACGTGCGTCCCGACATCGACGGTGCGCGGCAGCCGTTCGAGCGCGTCCAGATAGTCGGGGAAACTCTCCCAATCCCAACGCATCCCCTCCGCCAATGCGGTGCCGGGGATGTCCTCTACCCCTTCCATCAGGGAAATCAGCCAGTCATGCCGGTCCGGCCGCGCCGGCGCAAAGCCGACGCCGCAATTGCCCATGACCACGGTGGTGACGCCGTGCCAGCTCGACGGGGCCATTTCCGCATCCCACGTCGCCTGCCCGTCATAATGGGTGTGGATGTCGACAAAGCCCGGCGTCACCACCTTGCCGGTCGCGTCAATTTCCTCGCGCCCCGGCCCCAGATTGGTGCCGACAGCGACAATGCGGTCCCCATCGATGGCGACGTCCGCCATAAAGGGCGTTGCGCCCGATCCGTCGACGACATTGCCGCCACGTACGACCAGATCATACATGTCCCGCTCCCTTTCCGCTCATTTCGGCCGATGCTGGCATGAACCGCCGCCGCGCGCAACGGCTTGTGGGTTCGCGCTTTTGCTGTATTATGTTTGCAATACAGAATGAGTCGGCACAACGCAGCGGAGGGCAAGATGAAAACCACGATGACAGGCGCACTGGCGGCATTGCTGCTGACGGGATGCGCAACGATGGAGGCGGCGAGCCCGCCGGCGGCGGTGGACTATGCCGCCGTGCTGGCCGACCCGGCCCGGCCGGAGGCCGACCGAGCGCGCGATGCGGCCCGACTGCCCGAACAATTGCTGCGCTTTGCGGATATCCGGCCGGGAATGCGCGTTGGCGATTTCGCGATGGGCGGCGGCTATGTCACCCGCCTGCTGAGCACCGCGGTTGGTCCGACCGGCCGCGTGTATGCGATGCAGCCCGATGAATTCATCGCCTTTTCGGCGCAATATGGCACCGATTTGCGGACCGTCGATGCGGCCTATGCCAATGTCGACGGGCTGACCGGCCCCTTTGCCGCGCCGCAATTTCCGGAGCCGCTGGACCGCATCATCACGGTCCAGAATTTCCATGACCTCTATCTGCGCCCCTTCCCCGCCGATACGGCGCGGCGCGCCAGCGCGGCCCTGTTCGCCGCGCTCAAGCCCGGCGGCACGCTGATCGTGGTCGACCATAGCGCCGTCGCCGGTAGCGGTACCAGCGTCGCTGACAGTCTGCACCGCATTGAACAGTCAGCGGTGGTGGCAGAGCTGACGGCGGCCGGATTCGTCCTTGATGGTGAGAGCGCGATCTATGCCCGCCCCGCCGACCCGCGCACCGGCAATGTGTTCAGCGCCGGCATTCGCGGCCAGACCGACCAGTTCACCCTGCGCTTCCGCCGTCCGGGCTAGTTTTGGTCATACGTCCAGCGCCGCGACCCGGCGCCGGCCGCCTTCGACCAGCAGCGCACTATATTCGGGCACTTCGACCCATGTCGAAATGTCGCGGGTCAAAGGCTCGCTGGCGATGATCGTCGCCGCGCCCGCGCCGCCGGACATTTTCCATTCGCCATCGACATGACCATAGCGGGCGCCAAGTGTGAACCACAGGCTCAGAAACTCGACGCCACCCTGAAATGGCGGTTTGTCGAATACACCGAAATCATAGGTGAAGCGCACGCCGACCAGATTGCGCCCATCGGCAATCGCCAGATTGACCGATGACGACCGGCGGATGCCCAGCCGGTCGCGCACCTGACGGATAATGGCGAGCGCGCGTTCGACCGCCGCCAATATCTCCTCCGCCGCAAATGGCCCGGCGGGGTCTGACAGGCCGGACAGGATGAGCGCGTGCAGCCAGGCACTGTCGGTCATCGCCGGGATCGCGCGGCGGATGTCGGGCCGGATATGCTCCACCAGATCATAGCGCATCGCCGCAAAATCGGCGAGGTCGCCATTATGCGCCATGACCAGCGGGGAGCCCGGCATACGGAACGGATGCAGGCTCTCACGATTGACCGCGACCTGCCCCGAATAGGGGATGCCGCGCAAATGCGCGACCGCCATGCGCACGTTGAGCTTGGCCGCGAGCGCGCGCAAATTGGGGTCGAATATCGCGACCTCGGTTGACCGGAACAGCAGCGGCTGCGCCGGGTTGGCCATGCCGTCGTCCCACGCCGCGAGGCCAAAGCCCGCCAGATTGAGCATGGCCAGCATTTTGGCGTCGATCACCTGATGGACGAGGCTGGAGTCGGGCTGGACGATAAGGTCGTCGAGCAGCACTGGCGGCCCCGCATAGGCAAGCATCCGGCACATCAGCCTGCCCCTCCCGAAAGCCGCCCCAACATGCGCGACAACCGGCGCAAGTCGCGCACCATTTGCAGGCCGATGGCAGCGAAAATCGCCCTGCCCAGCGGCGTCGCGCCGCTGCGCAGCCGTTCAAATCCGTCTTGGTCGACAAACAGCAGGGTCGCGTCTTCGCGTACATCGCGCACCAGTCCCGACGGCCCGCCGTCGAGCATCCCCGCGACACCCGAAAAGCTGCCCGGACCGTGCAGCAGCAGCTGTTCGACCCCGCCTGCGGGATGGGCGGTTCCCACGCGCACCGCGCCGCGCGCCACAATGACGAGCCGGTCGCTGGCACCCCCGGCGGGGGTGAGCAAGGTGCCACGCGGGGCGTCGACCCGCTGCGTCAGCGCTTCGAGTTCGGCCCATTCCCTATCGCCCAACCGGTCGAACCCGGGGAAACTGTCCAACAGCGCGGCCAGACCGCTGGCCGGCTGCATCGGCGGCAACCCGCCACGGCCCGTCGGTCGCGCCGTGCCGGCCCCGTCGGCGAGCGCCGCGGCAATGCCGCCGATGGTCGCGGCCGTGCGTTCGGCCACGTCGACGCGCAACCGGTCCATGACGAGGAGCGCCCCCGGCTCCCCACTCGCGGCCAGCGCGGCGAACCGTTCGCGCCCGACGCGCCATGCCGTGACCGCGCTTTGCGCTATGGCGCTGGCCGAACGCGGGCCGCCGTCGAGCAGGCTGAATTCGCCCACCATCTCGCCCGGACCCAGCAGTGCCAGTTCTACTTCGCCGTCGCCGGGTGTCCGCCCGGCCAGCCGTACGGTGCCGCTGTCGATAAAGAACAGCCCGCTCGTCGCTTCCCCCTGTTTGAACAATGCCTGCCCCGCCGCGACGCTGACCGGCATTTCGTCGAGGTTGAGCGCCGCCACTTGCCCCGCGTCAAGCCCGTCGAGCAGGGGGAAACGCCCCGCGATCATTCCGCCGCCGACCCCGGCGTACAGTCCGCGCCATAGTCGAGCGACCAACGCGTTCCATAGATGTGGTGCGCTGGCCCGTGGTCCGCCCAAAACAGGTGGTCGAACGGCACCTCGACCTGTCGCCCGGGACCGTCGTCGTCCGGTACCGCCAACATGAAGGCACAGGTGGCAGCGCTTTGGTCCCGGTTGGTGTATCGACAATCGAGGTTATTGACGCGGTAGGTCGGCAGCGGCGGCTCCTGCGGGTGGCATCGACCGGTGCCCTCGTCGCAATCGGGCGGGACATAGCCGGGCGCGCTTATTCGATCGTGGATCGCGCAGGACAGCGCCACCTCCTGCTCAGTCGGCAGGGCGCAAGCCGGTGGCCGTTCTCGCCACCGCGCCGGATTGCCCGGTCGCATTGCCGACTCCACCCCGCAGATGCGCGACGTTTCGACCATGACCGGGTCGGGTGGTCGGGTCGGGGCACAGCCATGCGCGCCCAATCCGGCCAGAAACAGCAGACAGACGGTGCGCTCCCGGCGGCTCTTCATCATGCAAACATGCCCTTGCGCGGGCCCAGATAGCCGAACAGATAGGCCGCGACCTTGCGCATCTGAATTTCCTCCGCCCCCTCGGTAATCCGATAACGGCGGTGGTGGCGGTAAATATGTTCGAACGGCGTGTGCCGCGAATAACCGATGCCGCCATGCACCTGCATCGCCCGGTCGGCGGCTTCGCAGCACAGCCGGTTCGCCCAGTAATTGCACATGCTGACCTTGTCCGACAATCTATGCTCAATCTCCTTATGCGGGGTCTGGTCCATGTCCCACGCGGTTTTGCGGATGAGCAGGCGCAACATCTCCGCCTGTGTCGCCAGCTCTACCAGAGGAAACTGGATCGCCTGATTTTTGGAGAGCGGTTCGCCAAAGGGTTTGCGCGCGCGGGCATATTTGACGCTTTCCTCGATACAGAACACCGCCGCACCCAGCGACGATGCCGCCTGGCGGATGCGGTTTTGATGCACAAAGCTCTGCGCGATGGAAAGCCCGCCGCCTTCCGGTCCCAGTCGTGCGCTGTCGGGCACCCAGACGTCGGTAAAGGACAGGCGCGGATGGTCGGTGGGCATGTTGAATGTCCACAGATATTCCTCGATGACGAGGCCCGGCGACGGGTTGGGCACCAACAGGCAGGTGATGCCGCGGGCATCGCCATCCTGCCCGTCGGTCCGGCAGAATGTCGCGCAATGGCTCGCCACATGCATGCCGGTGATCCACATTTTGCGGCCATTGATCAGCCAGCCATCGACACCGTCGCGCGTTTCGCGCACGGCGCGCGTTTCCATGTGCGTCGCGTCGCTGCCATGGTCGGGTTCGGTGAGGCCGAATGCCGTGCGCCGCGTGCGTTCAAACCCGCCGAGGATGAATTCGCGCTTTTGCTCCTCGCTCGTCGCAAATTGTTCGAACATTTCGACGAACGGGAAATTGCCGACGATGCTATGCTCGTTCTGCAGATCGTTGTGGAGGCCCAGCCCCTTGGCCGCCAGATGTTCGCGGATGACTGCCATCCACAGGTTCGACCCGTCCCGACCGCCATATTTCTTCGGTGCCGAAAAACGCCAATGCCCCGCCGCGTCGGCCCGGTCACAGGCGGCACGCAACAACTGTTCCCAGTCATGGCGCGGCAGGCCCTGATTGTCCCAGTCGGTGCGGGCATGTTCGCGCCGGTGGTCAAAGAAGCGTATATTGTCGTCGACGGCGACCAGCGGGTCGATTTCCGCCGCGATGAATGCATCGAGTTCATCGAGATAGGCCTGCCAGTCGGCGGGTATTGCAAAGTCCATGGTCCTACCTCCGGTGTCCGGCGAACCAGAATGGTGCCGGTTTGCAGTCATAGCCGCCCGTGCCAAAATACAGCCCCTCCGGCCGCAGCGCAGTCACCGGGACGCGGTCCTCGCCAGCACGAAAATCATCGACGCTGCGCACCATGAAGGCATCGATGCGCAAGAATTGCAACGCGATGCCGAAGAGGAGCAGCGTCAGGATGATCCACCGCCGCCAGCCCGTCCCTAGCCAAAATCTGGCCCGCCAGCCCAAGAGCAGAGCGAGCAACGACAGGATGACGATGTTGACGCCAAAAATGTGCGGAATCCAATGATATTCGAGGGAGGAGGATGTGCTCCACTGCATGTAGGGCAAGGGGAGACCATAGCCCGCCGAACCTTCGCCAAAGTTGGTTCCCGGTACCGGCACGCACGACTCAAAGGTCCAGCCAACCGCAAACAGCATGTCCGCCCACAATGCCGCCGCAATCGCTGCCAGAACGCACCAGCGTATCGGCGGGCGGTCAGCCCCCGTCATGCGATGACCACAGGATTGTGCGGGCTGCAAATCAGCCGTGTCCGGTGGCGTGTCGGCCTGTTCGCCCTGCCTTGCATGGTGAAACCGTCCCCCATCCGCGCTTTCGCTCCCCCGCGTGCACATCTGCGGGACAGGCTGACGGGGCGGGGCGTGGAAATCAATCCCTTTCGATGAGCGCGATGGTGTCGGCGAGCCACGCCTGTGTTGCGGCATCGGCAGCAATGTCGACGACAAATTCCTGGCCGCGCCCGACCGTCTGCAGCTCCTGGTCCGCCCGCCAGCGCGCCGGATTGC
>CAZAWL010000067.1:0-9483 GCA_964488705.1 uncultured Sphingopyxis sp. | reverse complement strand
AGCGCCGAAGATCGTGCCAACCTGATGGCTTATCTGAATGCGCAGGGCTCCAACCTGCCGCTGCCAGCCATCCCCGAGGAAGCAGTACAGGCGGTTGCCGCTGCTGGTGTTGCAACCGACGCGCCGGCGGAAGGCGAAGCGGCAGCCGACGCACCGGCAGCGACACCGGCCCAATAATCGGAAACGCGGCCGTCAGGCGGGCATCACCGCCTGCTGAGCCAGTTCGCCCAACCCGTCACCCGCCCAGAATTGGGTGATGTGGGCCCATGCCTCCTCCGCCGTTTCGACAAATTTGAACAGGTCAAGGTCGCGCCGGTTGATGACGCCTTCGTCGGCGAGCGCGTCAAAATCCACGACCCGGTCCCAGAATTCGCGACCGAACAGGATGATCGGCATCGCCTTCATCTTTCCGGTTTGCACCAGCGTCAGCAGTTCAAACATCTCGTCAAATGTCCCGAACCCGCCGGGAAAAACCGCGACGGCGCGGGCGCGCAACAGAAAGTGCATTTTTCTGAGCGCAAAATAGTGGAACTGGAAACTGAGCGCGGGCGTGACATAGCTGTTTGGCGCCTGTTCATGCGGCAGGACGATGTTGAGGCCGACGGATTCGGCCCCCGCCTCATATGCCCCGCGATTGGCCGCTTCCATAATCGACGGGCCGCCGCCGGAACACACGACGAAGTGGCGCTGGCCGTCATCGTCGCACGGCACCGAGCTTGCACAGGCGGCGAGGCGCATCGCCTCCCGATAATAGCCGGACTTGGCAACCAGCCGTTCGGCAACGCGCCGCTCCTCCGCCGTCTTTGCATTGGCGAGCAACGCATCGGCATGATCGGGTGCCGGGATGCGCGCCGACCCGTAAATGACCAGCATCGACGCGATATTCGCTTCGTCGAGCAGCAATTCGGGTTTCAACAATTCCAGCTGGAACCGGACCGGGCGCAAATCCTCCCGCAACAGGAATTCGGTGTCCTGAAAGGCGAGGCGATAGGCCGGGCTGTCGGTTTGCGGTGTGGAAAGATTCTGCGCCGCAAAACGGGCATCCTCGCGTGCGCGGTGAAAGCGCGAACCATCGGGTTTTTTGTCTGTCATCCGCCGTGCCTAGCGGGTTTGCCATGCGCTGCCAAGAATGGCGCAACGGGCATTCAGCGGCAGAAATTCTGCCCGCTCATGTCGAAATGGAAATGGTTGGCATGGGCAGCGTTATAGTCCGGGCTGAGCACGGTGCCGAACCGGCGACAGGCCGAGGCGCGGATCAGCCGCAAAAAGCGCTGGTCGCGTTCGGACCCGTTCCAACCGCCGAGTATGACGATACGCCGACCGTCCTCCAGCACAAATGCCGATACGTCGACAGCGTTGGCAAAGGCATGTTGCGACAAACGGCCCGACCGGCCGCCATAAATATTGCGGCAGCTATACGTCCCGAATGTCTCCACCCGGGCGAGATCCTCGCCATAGACTTGCCGCGCCGCAGGGCGCACCGCGTGGCGCACCCAGGCCGCGAAATTGCTGGCGAGCGTGCACGTCATCGGCCCCAAATTGCTCGTCGGCGTGCCAAGGTCGGCAATGCGCACACTGGCGCGCGCATGACAGCCGCCGCCAAAATCCTGATCGGGCAATGCTGTGTAACGGACGCCCGCGGCATCGAGCTGCGCAAAGCAGCTGCGTGATGCGACGTCACGCGGCGGCAGCGCCTCCGGCCCCGGGCTGGACGGGCGCGAGGCCACCGGCGGGCTGCTGCGGCCATTGTCCGGCCCGCCGACGCAGGCACTGAGGCTGAGCGCGACGGCAAGCGCGGCCACGCGTTTGACACGGGATGACAGTGGGGTGCGGTCCATCGACAAAGGCTAACCCCAACATGGTAAACGGAGAGTGAAGAACGCGCAGGATCGGCATGTGCTGATGGCACATCAGGCCCGCTCTGGCGGCGACCGCTTGACTAAATTGCTGCGCTGCGACAAAGCGGCGCCGGGCCACGCTCCCCCAACGGAGTGCTAGCTCTCTGGAAGGAGAGAAACATGACGATTGCAAAACCCGCCGGGAAACCGGCGCGCCCCTATTTTTCATCCGGTCCCTGCGCCAAGCCGCCGGGCTGGTCCCCCGAAAAACTCGCCACACAATCGCTTGGCCGGTCCCACCGTGCCAAAATCGGCAAGTCGCGCCTCGCCCTATGCATCGATTTGATGCGCGAGGTTTTGCAGCTGCCCGATACGCACCGCATCGGCATCGTCCCGGGTAGTGACACCGGCGCGTTTGAAATGGCGATGTGGACGATGCTCGGCGCGCGCGGCGTCACCTGCCTCGCCTGGGAAAGTTTTGGCGAAGGTTGGGTGACCGACGCGGCAAAGCAACTCAAACTCGACCCGACCATCCTGCGCGCCGACTATGGCGACCTGCCCGACCTTTCCGCCGTGGACTGGTCCACCGACGTGCTGTTCACATGGAACGGCACCACGTCGGGCGTGCGCGTGCCCGATGGGGACTGGATCCCCGACGACCGCGCCGGCCTGTCCTTTGTCGACGCGACCAGCGCGGTATTCGCCTATGACCTGCCATGGGACAAGATCGACGTCGCCACATTCAGCTGGCAAAAGGTGCTGGGCGGCGAAGGCGGCCATGGCGTCCTCATCCTCGGCCCGCGCGCGGTCGAGCGGCTCGAAACGCACACACCCGCATGGCCGCTGCCCAAAGTTTTCCGCTTGATGAGCAAGGGCGCGCTGGCCGAAGGCGTGTTCAAGGGCGAAACCATCAACACGCCGTCGATGCTCGCGGTGGAGGATGCGATCTGGGCGCTGGAATGGGCCAGGGACATTGGCGGACTGCCGGCGATGATGGCCCGGTGCCAGGCCAATGTTGCCGCACTCGAAGCCTTTGTCGATGGCCGCGACTGGCTGTTCTTCCTCGATGGCGGACCCGAAATACGGTCGCATACGTCGGTATGCCTGACCATCGAGGGGGCGGATGCGGATTTCATCAAGAGATTTGCCGGCCTGCTCGAAGCCGAAGGTGCAGCCTATGACATCGCCGGTTACCGCGATGCCCCACCGGGCCTCAGAATCTGGTGCGGGGCAACCGTCGACACCGCCGATATCGAGGCGCTCGGCCCCTGGCTCGACTGGGCCTATGCCTCGCTCGACAAGTGAAGCTGCGTCCCGGCGCAGGCGGGGACCCATTATTTGCCATTCAAGACCGCGACCATCGGGAGCTTGGCTCCCGCCTTCGCGGGAGCACAAAAAAGGCTCAATATCATGACCAAGCCACGCATTCTTATTTCCGACAAAATGGACCCCCGCGCCGCAGAGGTGTTTCGCGAACGCGGCTGCGAGGTTGACGAAATCACCGGCCAGACCCCCGAAGAACTGGCCGCGATCATCGGCCAATATGACGGGCTCGCCATCCGCTCCGCGACGAAGGTGACAAAAGCGATCCTCGACGCCGCGACCAACCTCAAAGTCGTCGGCCGCGCCGGCATCGGCGTCGACAATGTCGACATCCCCGCCGCGTCGGCCAAGGGCGTTGTCGTGATGAACACGCCGTTCGGCAACAGCATCACCACCGCCGAACATGCCATTGCCATGATGTTTGCACTGGCGCGGCAGATCCCCGAAGCGAACAGCCAGACCCAGGCCGGCACCTGGCCCAAGAATGATTTCATGGGCGTTGAAGTGACCGGCAAGACGCTGGGGCTGATCGGCGCGGGCAATATCGGCAGCATCGTTGCCGAACGCGCATTGGGTCTCAGGATGAAGGCTATCGCCTATGACCCGTTCCTCAGCGCCGAGCGCGCGGTTGAGCTGGGCATCGAAAAGGTGGAGCTCGACGGATTGCTCGCCCGCGCCGACTTCATCACGCTGCATACGCCGCTGACCGACCAGACGCGCAATATCCTGTCACGCGAAAACCTCTACAAAACCAAAAAGGGCGTGCGCATCATCAACTGTGCGCGCGGCGGTCTGATCGACGAAGCCGCGCTCAAGGACGCGCTCGACAGCGGTCATGTCGCCGGCGCCGCGCTCGACGTGTTTGCGACGGAGCCGGCCAAGGAATCGCCGCTGTTCGGCACGCCCAACTTCATCTGTACGCCGCACCTCGGCGCGTCGACCGACGAGGCACAGGTGAATGTGGCGATTCAGGTCGCCGAACAATTGTCCGACTATCTGGTCAATGGCGGCATATCGAACGCGCTCAACGTTCCGTCGCTGTCCGCCGAAGAAGCGCCAAAGCTGAAACCCTATATGGCGCTGGCTGAAAAGCTGGGCAGCCTGGTCGGCCAGCTGGAGGGGGACGCGATCACCGCCGTGGCCATCGAAACCGAAGGGGCGGCGGCACAGCTCAACCAGAAACCGATCGTCGCCGCCGTACTGGCGGGGCTGATGCGCGTCTATTCGGACACGGTCAACATGGTCAACGCGCCGCATCTGGCAAAGGAACGCGGGCTCGACGTGCGCGAAGTGCGCCATGACCGCGACGGCGACTATGCGACGTTGCTGCGCGTCACCGT
Source organism: uncultured Sphingopyxis sp. (assembly GCA_964488705.1). GTDB lineage: Bacteria > Pseudomonadota > Alphaproteobacteria > Sphingomonadales > Sphingomonadaceae > Sphingopyxis. The sequence continues at coordinate 4,982 of CAZAWL010000067.1, read as the reverse complement.
GACGACCGCGGCGGGCACCAAGTCGGCCGCCGGAACGATTTTCGGAAAGAGCGCGCCGCGCCTCGTCGAAATCCATGGCGTCAAGGTAGAGGCGGACCTTGCCGGCGACATGCTGTTCGTCGTCAACGCCGACGCGCCCGGTTTCATCGGGCGGCTCGGCACGACATTGGGCGAAGCCGACGTCAATATTGGCACATTCCACCTCGGCCGTCAGGAACAGGGTGGCGAGGCCGTGCTGCTCTTGTCCATCGACGGGCATGTGCCCGAACAATTATTGTGGACCATCTGCCGGCTGGAGGGCGTCAAGAATGTCAAGAAACTGCGCTTTGAGGGGTGAAGGCCGCCGCTGTCCCCCTTTCGCGCCAGCGACATGACAGCTAGGGAAGGGCGCGCCATGACCCAGCACCCGCCCATACTCCTGCCCGAAGGGCTGCGCGACCGCCTGCCGCCGGAGGCAGAGGCGGCACAGCAGGTCACGCGGGCGCTGCTGGATACGATGCGCAGCCATGGCTATCGCCGCGTCGCCCCGCCGATCGCCGAGTTCCGGGAAACGATGGCCGGCGATGGCGACGATGCCGCCGGGCGCGACCTGCTGCGCTTTACCGACCCGGTTTCGCGACGGACGCTCGCCATTCGCCCCGACATCACGCGCCAGGTCGGGCGGATTGCCCGCACCAGGCTGGCCACCGCGCCCAGGCCATTGCGCCTGTCCTACGCCGGCCAGGTGGTAAAGCTGGCCGCGTCGGCATTATGGCCCGAACGCGAAATGTTGCAGGTCGGGGCAGAGCTGATCGGCAGCGACAGCGTTGCCGCCGTGTGCGAAATGGCGGCGATGGCGGTCGAGGCGCTGACCAATGCCGGGGTTGCCGACATTGTCGTCGACCTCACCCTCCCCGACCTCGTCGGACTATTGGCGCACAGCATCATGCCGCTGTCGGCCGACACTATCGGCCCGGTACGCGACGCGCTGGATGCCAAGGATGCGGGCGCGCTGCGCACGCTGGGCGCAGCGGCCTATCTGCCACTGCTGCACGCAACCGGCCCGTTTGATGAGGCAATTGCCCGGCTCGCGGCGATCGATGCCGGCGGCGCGCTGTCGAGCCGCATCGCCGCGTTGCGACAGCTTGCGGCTGCGCTGGCCGGGCACGCAACCGTGACGTTGGACCCGACCGAACGGCACGGGTTCGAATATCAAAGCTGGATCGGCTTTTCGATTTTCGTCCCCGGCATTGCGACCACCATCGGGCGCGGCGGCAGCTATGCCGTCACCAGTGGCGATGGGGCGAGCGAGCCCGCCGTCGGCTTTTCGCTCTATCCCGATCCGCTGATCGCCACCGGGCTGGCGGCTGCCACCGACACGACCCATACGCTGTTTCTGCCGCGCGGGCACGACGCGGGTGCCGCCGCCGCACTGCGCGCGGACGGTTGGGTCACGGTAGCAGCGCTGAGCGATGGTGATGATGCGATGGCGCTGGGTTGCAGCCACCGGCTCTGCGCCGACGGCACCCCCATTCCGCTATAATCCCGCCAGTCGCGCAATCATCCCGGCGATCGAGCAGGGCCGATAGCGGCTGTCGAATTCCAGCACCAGGATATTGTCCCACCCGTCGCGGCATGCCCCCGTCGAGCCGGGCAGGCAAAAAATGAATGTGTCACCCGCCTGCCCCGCAAAGGCCCGCGACTGCAGCGTCGATACGCCCACCGTGCCGTGGCTGACCATGTGGAACAAGGTTGAAAACCCGTCCATTTCCTTGTCGAATAACGGCTTGATCGCCTCTGGCGTGACATCGCGCCGGGCAAAGCCGGTGCCGCCGGTCGTGAGGATGATGTCGACGCCGGGGTCGGCAACCCACGCCTCTATCTGCGCGCGGATCGCGGCGACATCGTCGGTGACGATCGCCCGTCCCGCCAAATGATGGCCGGCGGCGGTCAGCCGCTCTGCCAATGTCGCCCCCGAACTGTCGTCGGCCAATGTGCGCGTATCGCTGATCGTCAGGACGGCAATGTTGAGCGCATGAAAATCGACACTCGCATCTATTCCCGGCATTGTCGCAACTCCCCTATGCCCAGCGCGCCAGGTCGGCGGCGTCGCCGTCGGTCGGCTCGATCCACCATGATTGGCCGTCAACCCCGATTTCCTGTTTCCAGAACACCGCCTGCGATTTCAGCCGGTCCATGACGCAGTCCACCGCCTCGAACGCGGCGCGGCGATGCGCCGCGGCGGCGGCAACCAGCACCACCGCATCACCCGGCCGCATCAAGCCGGTGCGATGGCACACCAGCAGGTGCAACAGGTCAAACCGCGCCTCGGCATCCGCTGCGATGCGACGCATCGACAACAATGTCGCGCCGTCATGGTGGTCGAGCCGCATGGCGGTCAGCGCCGTGCCATCCTTTGCAACGCCGCGCACCAGACCGACCATCGACACCACCGCGCCAGCCATCGCGCCCGGGGCCGCCGCCAGCGCCTGAAATTCGGCCTGTCTTAGCGCCGTATCGATGGGATTTGCGCAAAGCTCCACCAGCGACGTTGTCACCGTCTCACTCCCCTGTGCCTTCGTGCGCATCGCGGCGATGCTCGATGATGAGCAGCATCGCCTTGGCCACGCGCAGCGACCCAATGACAAGCAATGTGGAAAGTGGCACCCACAACAGCGCATGCACCCATGCGGGCGGATGTTGCGATAGTTGCAGCGTAACGGCTGCGGCGACGATGATGGCCCCGACCAGCATGATGAGCAGCGCCGCAGGGCCGTCACCCACATTGAAACGGTCAAAGTCCAGCCCGCAGCGGGGGCAGCGCCCGGCAAAGCGCAGCAGGCCGGCAAACAATGTGCGCGATCCGCAATCAGGGCATAAACCAAACAGGGCGGCCTGCATCAGCGCGGGCCGCCCTGGTTGGTGATCAACATCTGCCATCGGGTTTAGCCGTGGACGGGCGCGCCCCAGCCGCCCCAGACATAGACGACGATGAACAGGAACAGCCAGACGACGTCGACAAAGTGCCAATACCATGCTGCCGCTTCGAACCCGAAATGCTGTTGTGGCGTAAAGTGCCCCTTGTATGACCGCACCAGGCAGACAATCAGGAAAATCGTCCCGACCAGCACGTGGAACCCGTGAAATCCGGTCGCCATGAAAAAGGCGGAGCCATAGTTCAAACCGCTGAACGGGAACGGCGCGACCGAATATTCATAGGCCTGGATCGACGAGAAGAGGATGCCGAGGGCAATGGTCAGCCACAGCCCTTTGATGAGGCCGCTACGGTCGCCCTTGAGCAGCGAGTGGTGCGCCCAGGTCACGGTGGTGCCGGAGCAGAGCAGGATCAACGTGTTGACCAGCGGCAGGTCAAAGGCGTTGATGACCTCAATCCCCTTTGGCGGCCATTGCAACAGCGCGATGGCGCCGTCCTGCCCGGTCATGTTGCTGGTGACGAATTCGCCGGCTTCATGCACCACGTCGAGCGGCACCGGGTAAAGCGAAAAGTCGAACCATGCCCAGAACCAGCCGAGGAAGAACATGACTTCGGATGCGATGAACAACAGCATCCCATAGCGCAGGTGCAGCTGCACGACCGGGGTGTGATCGCCCGCATGCGCCTCGCGGATGACGTCGGCCCACCAGAAAAAGAAGGTGGCGATAATGCCGGTCATGCCAAGGCCGAACACCCACGGGCCCATGGTGCTGTCGTGCATCCACAGCACGAGGCCAAAGAACATGGTCAGCGCGGCAAAGGAGCCGACCAGCGGCCAGATGCTCGGTTCTACGAGATGGTAATCATGGTTCTTGGCACCGGCCATGATGCAATTCCCTCAGCTATGATTTGCCCTACCCGTCGGCCCCGCCCCCCATGGGTCTTGGCCCCGACCGCGCAGCGGCGCGAACAACAGATTTATGCCCTTAACTACCCGTCGCGGCTTCGTCCACAGGGAAGAAGGTGTAGGACAGGGTGATTTCGCGAACGTCGCGGGCATCCGGGTCGTCGAGGATGCGCGGGTCGACATAATAGACGACCGGCATGCGCACTTCCTGTCCCGGTTCCAGCCGCTGTTCGGTGAAACAAAAACACTGGACCTTGCTGAAATAGGGTCCGGCCTGGCTCGGCGTGACGTTAAACGTGGCGGTCCCGGTCACCGGCTGGTCGGACAGGTTGCGTGCGATGAACACCATCATGTCGCGCGACCCGATGGTCAGCGTGTCTCGCGGCCGCTCGGGGCGAAATTCCCACGGCAGCGCGGGCGATACATTCGAATCGAAGCGCACCGATATGGCGTGGCCGTTGGCGATGGGAATGCGCGCGGCCTCTGCCTCGGTGATCCGCATGGTGGTGCCGCCGAAACCAGTCACCTGGCAGAACAGGCGATAGAGCGGCACCGCAGCAAAGCCGAGCCCGACCATGCCCAATGCCAGCGCCCCCGCCAGCACGGCCGTCCGCAGCTTCCCCCGTTCCAGCGCCGTCTGCGCGGTCATTGCAGCAACCCCATTTTGGCAATGGTGACAAAGAAAATCAGCGCGACAAAGCCGACCAGACCCAGCGCCATGATGTTCGCGCGGCTGCGTTGGCGCCGGCGCAATTCGGCGATGTCGATCGGCTCATTTCCGGTCACACTCTGGTCCTGTTCGTCGATGGTCATACCCGCCCGACCCATGCGTCGATGGTGACGACGGCAAACAGGACGAACAGATAAAGGAGGCTGAATGCGAACAACCGTTTTTCCGGTCGCATCGCGTCATCGGCCGCAGTGGTGCGGAAACCCACCTGTGCGGCCATGCCGACAAACAACGCGCTCATCACCGCCACCGCCCATCCATAGAGCGCACCGCTATATCCCAGCGCCCAGGGGGCCAGCGCCGCTGCCGCCATTGGCAGGCTATAGACGAATATCTGCGTGCGGGTCGCCCGCTCGCCCGCGACGACGGGCAGCATGGGGATGCCGGCCGCAGCATAGTCGGTCCGCATGAACAGCGACAGCGCCCAGAAA
>CAZAWL010000066.1:0-9486 GCA_964488705.1 uncultured Sphingopyxis sp. | reverse complement strand
GGGTTATGATGGGGACGCCCGCGGCGCTGTCGCCATGGGCTGGCTGAGGGCGTCCTTGCACCCCGCCGGCCATGGTCATGACTGGATGAACTGGAGTTTGCCAGCGCTTGTGTTTCTGCGCTTTCCGCCTGATCCACGCTCTGCCACCCGGCTTCGTTCGGCCAATCCCGACTGGCATGTCCCCGATGCGGACCGCAGATTGCGGGACGTGGTGACGCGCCGGTTGATTGATTGAGGACCCGTTTTTGACCCGCGCTCAACAGGCACCTGCCAGTGCTGCCAACGCCCCGATGGCCAATGTTCCGCTGCACGGCCTCATCATGCACCAGCTCGACGAAGATCAGGCGCAAGAGGTGGTGTCGATCCCGCTTGCCGGTGTGTCGAGCATTGCCGATTTCATGGTGATCGCGTCGGGGCGTTCGTCCCGCCATGTCGCGGCGATGGCGGAAAAAATTGCCGCGCGCATCAAACAGGAAGGGCAGGGCAACGCCCGGATCGAGGGATTGCCCACCGCCGATTGGGTGCTGATCGACGCGGGCGACGTCATCATCCACCTGTTCCGGCCAGAGGTGCGCAGCTTTTACAATCTCGAAAAAATGTGGGGCGGCGACGGCGTGCTGGCCAGCCCGCGTGCATCCAGCCCGCCTGCCGTCGCCAACTGACGGCGCGGGGCGCGCATGCACATCCGCCTCTATGTGCGCGGCCGCATTGGCCGGACGCCGGAGGCAGAGCTGGTCGACCGCTATCTGGCGCGGCTGCCCTGGCCGGTTACAGTCGTCGAACGGCCGGATCGCGGTGGCGCACCCTTGCCGCCCATGGCCGGGCAGGGTCGCACCATCCTGCTCGACGAACGCGGCTCGACCCTCTCTTCACAGGATTTTGCCGACCAGATCGGCCGCTGGCGGGACGATGGCGTGCGCGAACTGCGTTTTTGCATCGGCGCCGCCGACGGATTTGACGATGCGGAACGGGCGGCGGCGGACCGGCTGATGGCGTTCGGGCCGATGACCTGGCCACACATGATGGCGCGCGCGATGCTCGCCGAACAATTGTGGCGGGCGGCCTCGATCCTCGCCGGTCACCCCTATCACCGGGCGGGCTGATGGGGCGCCGTCTCCGCCTCGCGGCTCTGAGCCTGTGCGGCGCCTGCGCGATGATCGCCGGCGCCTGGCCGAGCGCGCGGGGTGCAGCAGCCGGTGGCGACATCGTGCGCAGCCAGTTGTCGCAGGCGCGCGCGGCGCTGGAACGGGCGCGGCAGCAATCGGCCGAATCCGAGCGGCGGGCCGGGACGATGACGCTGCGCGCCGACGCGGCGCAAACAGCGGCGGACAGGGACCGCGCCGCGCTGGCCGCGCTAGGTCTGCGGATTCAGGCGGCGGAGGCGGACCTGGCGGCGGCGCGGGCACAGCTGCAACTCGTCCAGACGCTGGAAACGGCGCAAGCGCGGCGACTGGCGGCGCAGCAGCGGCCGTTGACGGAATTGGTCGCGAGCCTGCAATTGCTGACCCGTCGACCGCCGATCAGCCTGTTTGCCCAGCCGGGGGCCACCAGCGACATGATCCACAGCCGCGCACTGATAGAGGCGGTGTTGCCCCAGGTGCGTCGCCGGACGGCGGCGTTGCGCGTCGAACTGGCGCGCAGCCGTCAATTGCGCGGCGCGCGTCGTGCCGTGCTGACCGACATAGAGGCGCGCGGCGACCAACTCGCCCGACGCCGTGCGGACCTGGCGCGGAGCGAGGCGCAGGCCCGTATTCGCGCCACCGCGCTGGGCAGCAGTGCCGGGCTCGAAAGTGACCGGGCGATCGCCCTGGCACAGGATGCCGGGGACATTGGCGACCTGCTCGACCAGCTGGAGGATTCGGCCGTGCTGCGTGACCGGTTGATCCGCCATGCCGGCCCGGTGCCGCGCCCCGGCACCGTCGCCGATACCGGCCGGCTGGCGGTGGCTCCGGCCCCCGTCGGACAGACGCGACCCGCCTATCTGTTGCCGGTCGTCGGCCCGGTGGTGCGCGGGTTTGGCGACCTTGATGCCGACGGCGCCCGCGCCCGCGGGCTGACCATCGCGGCGGCACCGGGCGCGCAGATTATTGCGCCGGCCGATGGCCGCGTCGTCTATGCCGGGCTGTTCCGCAGTTTCGGGCGCATCGTCATCATCGATCATGGCGGCGGCTGGACCAGCCTTGTCACCAACATGGTCGCGCTCTCTGCCCGCGTGGGGGACACCGTAGCGCAGGGCTCGCCCATCGGCCGGGCGGGGCCGGCACAGCCGCGCATTACGGTGGAGTTGCGGCGCGGTGGCCAGCCGATGGATATTGCGACTTTGGTGTTCTGACGCAGCGGTGGTCAGACCGGGTTCAGCCGGCGCGCGACAGACAATCGGGCCAAGATGGTTAAGCCCTCTTTGCATTTTTCCGGCTCCGGCATAAGGTCACGTCCAACAGGTGGTGCCGTGCCCCTAGCGGGCCACAGGACAAGGACATGATCGGCCGATGACCAGTCATCAACATAGTTCCAATCCGGTACGCCGCCGCATCGGACTGCGCAGCTCTGCGGCGTTTGCAGGCCGCGTCGCCCGCCCGATCGCTGCGATGGGGCTGCTGCTCGCGGTGCCGCTCGCCACTACCGCGATGGCAACCGTCGATTCGCAGACGCGCGTCGAACTGTCGCGCTTCATGACCGTCTTTCAGGAAGTGAAGGCCAATTATGTCGAGCCGGTCGACGACAGCCAGCTGGTAGAAGGCGCGATACAGGGCATGTTGTCCAGCCTTGACCCCCATTCGGGCTATTTGAACGCGGCGGATTTTGCACAGCTGCGCACCACCACCGACGGTGAATATGGCGGGCTTGGCCTGTCGGTGACGATGGAAGACGGCGCGGTAAAGGTGATTGCACCACAGGCCGGTACCCCGGCTGACCGTGCCGGTATCCGCGCCGGCGACTTCATCACCCATATTGATGGTGAACTGCTGCTCGGCTTTTCGCTCGATGAAGCGGTGGCCAAGATGCGCGGCCGACCAGGCACCACCATCCGCATGACGGTTGTGCGTCCGGGGCGTGATGCGCCGATTCAGACGACGATCACGCGCGAAGTCATCGTCCTGCGGCCGGTAACATGGGAAGTGCGCGGCGACATCGGCGTGCTCACCTTGTCGAGCTTTTCCGATGATGTCGCTACACAGATGCGCGACGCCATGGCCGCCGTCGAACGGCAGCTTGGCCGCCGCCCGACCGGCTGGGTGCTCGACCTGCGCTCCAACCCGGGCGGATTGCTCGATCAGGCGGTGGCGGTCAGCGACCTGTTCCTGGACGAGGGCGAGATTGTGTCGCAGCGCGGCCGCCGTGCCGCCGACGTTGAGCGGTTTTTTGCCCGGCGTGGCGACGCGGCCGGCGGGTTGCCGATGATCGTGCTGATCGATGCCGGCTCCGCATCGGCGAGCGAAATCGTCGCCGGTGCGTTGCAGGACCATCACCGTGCGGTGATCATGGGCGAAACCAGCTTTGGCAAGGGGTCGGTACAGACGGTCGTACCGCTGACCGAAACGACGGCGCTGCGTTTGACGACGGCCCGCTATTACACGCCGTCGGGCCGCTCCGTGCAGGAAGGCGGGATCATCCCCGACATCCGTGTGCCGCAGATTTCCGATCCTGATTATCGCACCAGGCCGGTGTTCCGTGAAGCCGACCTGCGGCGTCACCTGATCAACCAGACGCGCACCGACCCGGCTGCGGTCGAACAGGACGAAACGGTCGATCCGCGCTTTAGCGAAACTGCCGAACAGGTCCGTGCCCGTGGCATTGAGGATTTCCAGCTGCATTATGCGCTCGAAACTGTCGCCCGGCTTGCGAGCAATCCGCGCATGACGACCGCGAATGCGGCGCGCCCCGTCGCCGGCACGGTGCGCCGCAACCGGCGCTGATCGGCACGACAGGGTTCAACGGATGCGCAGTTCCTTTTTCGCGGCCCGCTGGCTGGCGCTGCTGGTGCCGTTGGCGCTGATCGGTGGGGCACTGATCGGCCAGTATGAATTCGGCCTCTACCCCTGCGAAATGTGTCATTGGCAACGCTGGCCGCACTATACGGCCATCGCTCTGGCCCTGCTGGGCTTTGTCGTGCCGGGCCGGCCGCTGCAGCGGGCGATTGTCACACTCGCCGCCTTTGCCATTGCCGTCAGCGGTGCCATCGGCGCGTTCCACGCCGGCGTAGAATATGGCTGGTGGGACGGGTTGACCGCATGTGCCACGCCCGGTGCCGCCAGTCTCGATGATATTTTGGCGACACCGCTGGTGCGGTGTGACGTTGCGCCATGGGATTTGCTCGGCATCTCGCTCGCCGGGTTCAACGCCATTATTTCGCTGCTTGCCGCAGGCGTCATCCTGACGATGCTGCGCCGGGCGCGGGTGCTCGGCCGGTGACGGGGCGCGCCGCCCGGCCACCGTCAGCGCGCGCCAAGGCAGCCATGATCCGTGTGGATCAGGCGGGCGAATATGGCGCCAAGCGCATTTATGCCGGGCAGCTCGCCGTACTCGGCACCAACGGGCCGGGCAGCCGCGCGATCAGCCATATGGCGGCGCAGGAACAGCGTCACCTCGACTGGTTCAACGCCGAAATGGCGGCACGCGGCGTGCGACCGACGGCATTGCAGCCGTTTTGGCACGTCGCCGGCTTTGCGCTTGGTGCCGTGACTGCGGCGATGGGGCCGCGCGCAGCCATGGCCTGTACCGCCGCCGTCGAAACCGAAATCGACCGGCATTATTCGGCACAGCTTGCCGCATTGGGTGACAGTGACCCGGCATTATCCGACGCCATTCGCGACTTTCAGGCGGAAGAACTCGACCATCGCGATCAGGCGCTGGCCGCAGGCGCCGAATCGACACCGGGTTACCCTTTGTTATCCGCCGCGATCAGGGCCGGGTGCCGCCTCGCCATCCGGCTGGCGGAACGGGTCTAGTCGATTGCGATTTGCGTCGCGGCATACCATATTCATCAGCGGCTAATCCTGCCGCTTGCAAAGAGATGATGATGACCAGCATGACACTCATTCGCCGGGGCCGAACCACTATGGCGGTGGCGAGCCTGTTGCTCGTTGCCGCTTTGGCAGCGAACGCATCGGCGCAGGACGCTGCCGCACCTCCTGCCAATGACGGCACGCTGCGGGTCAACCAGGTCGTCGTCTATGGCGACGATGCCTGCCCCGAATCGACCGACGATACGATCGTCGTCTGCGGCCGGTTGGACGAGGGCGAACGCTATCGCATCCCGCCCGAGCTGCGCGGCAACCCGAATGATCCGCGGCGCGAAAGCTGGGCGGCGCGCGCGCAAAGCTTTGAACGCGTCGGCCGTTTCGGCACCGACAGCTGCTCGCCGGTCGGCGCGGGCGGCTTTACCGGCTGCACCAGCCAGCTGATCAACAATGCCTATGCCGAACGGGCACAGGCGCGCGGCAGCGACTGGACCAATGCGGTGGCCGATGCGCGTGCCGAACGCGTCGCGGGCTTTGATGCCGAAGCGCAAGCGATCGAGGACCAGATTACCCGGGATGAACAGGCGCGCGTGGCGCGTGAACAGGCCGCGGCACAGGGTGCCCCGACGCCTGCATCGCCGTCAGGCGAAACAGACCCCGACCCGTCGCCCTTGCCATCGCCGCTGGCGGTCCCGCCGCGCCGTTGACACCCGTGCCGCGCCCGTTGGCGCGCCCGCGCAACGCCTCGCCGCAGGTTCAGAATCGTTCGTCGCAACCGCATAGGTCTGCCCCCGCCTTGGCGGGCAGTAGGGGCGGCAGTGCGGCGCAATGGTGCCTCGCGCGAAATCGGGGGCATGGACGGGCATGACGGGCAAGGGACGGCGAACAGGTTTCAGGCTGCGCGCACATCTGGTTGCGGCGCTTGCGCTCGCCAGCCTCACCGCCTGTGTGTCGGGTGGTGACCGCCCGGCCCCTGTGCCCGCGCCGCGCACGACGGGCGACAATCCGTGGCAACCGGCCAATACCCCGCCACCCGCTCGTCGCGACGCACCTGCGGCCCATCGCGCCGACCTTGGCATCAACCGGCCTCCCCCGGGCCTCGAAGCGACGTTGCACCAGCTATGGCGCGACTTTCCCGGTCGCACCGGTATTGCCGTGCAACGCATCGATGGTGATTGGGCCTTGGCGCGGCGTGGCGAGGAATATTTCCCGCAGCAAAGCGTGTCAAAGACGTGGGTGGCGCTGACGCTGTTATCGGCGGTTGACGCCGGACGGGTGCGGCTGACCGATCGGGTGACCATCGGCCCGCAGGACCTGACCCTGTTCCATCAACCGATTGCGACCCGGGTCCAGCGTGAAGGCAGCGTCACCACCACATTGGGCGATCTGCTCGAGCTTTCCATCACCGGCAGCGACAATACCGCCAACGACAGCATCTTGCGCAGCATTGGCGGGCCGGATGCCGTGCGGCGGTTCATCGACAGCAACCGGCTGGGCCGGATCCGCTTCGGGCCCGGCGAACGATTGTTGCAAAGCCGCATTGCGGGGCTGGACTGGCAACAGCGCTATTCGCTCGGGCGCGCGTTTCAGACAGCGCGCGCCGCAGTGCCGGTCGACGTCCGCCGCGCCGCGATGGATCGCTATCTGGCCGATCCGGAGGACGGCGCGAGTCCGCTCGCCATTACGACGGCGCTCGCCCGACTGGCGCGCGGCGATTTGCTGTCTGATGCCTCGACGCGACTGATGCTCGGCACACTCGCACGCGTCACCAGCGGCCCACAGCGCCTGCGCGCCGGCGTTCCGGCGGGCTGGACGGTGGCCCACAAGACGGGGACGGGTCAGGACCTGAACGGCATGGCGACAGGGTATAATGATATCGGCATCCTCACCGCGCCTGACGGCACACGCTATGCGGTGGCGGTCATGCTCGCCAACACGACGGCCAGCGTGCCCGAACGGATGCAGTTGATGCAGGCGGTCAGCCGCGCGGTGGCGACGCATCACGGGACGTAAGAGCGGCCAGGCTGAGGCGGGTTGGGGGGCGGAGCGCTCCGCCACGGCAACTGCCATGCCGCCGCACGCCGCTTTCCTACTTGGGTGAGATATGGTCTAAGCTGACCGATGATCTTTGCGCATCCTGACCGCCATGCGTGCCGCCTGCGTCCCCTGCGCAGCACGTGCCTTTTTGCGCGGTCCGGGGATGGCTAAGTTTACACAAACCACCTGCGTTATGCGTAAACTTTGTAAAGTTAGCGCTTGCGGCAGGGCGGTCGCATCCGCGCACCGCCGATCAGGAAAAGGCAAAGGGCGCCCGCTCCGGCTTGGAACGGACGCCCTTTTTTCCTGGACCCCGGATCAAGTCCGGGGTGACCCAAGGCCTAACGCTGCAAAGCAGCTAAGGCTTGCGTCACTTCAGCTCGACGGTACCACCGGCGGCTTCAATCTTGGCCTTCAGCTCATCAGCTTCAGCCTTGTTGACGCCTTCCTTGATCGCCTTGGGTGCGCTTTCGACCAGCGCCTTGGCTTCGCCAAGACCCAGGCCGGTGATCGCACGGACTTCCTTGATGACGTTGATCTTGTTGCCACCGTCGCCGGTCAGGATCACGTCGAATTCGGTCTGCTCTTCGGCAGCCGGGCCAGCGGCAGCGGCCGGGCCAGCAGCAACGGCAACAGCCGCAGCGGCGGAAACGCCCCACTTTTCTTCGAGCATCTTGGAAAGGTCAGCAGCTTCCAATACGGTCAGCGCCGACAGGTCTTCTACGAGCTTGGCGAGATCAGCCATGTCTATTCTCCATATCTTTACAATGCGTCATGCGGCCGGTGTGGCCCCATGCAGTTGGTTTGCTAAAAAAGATCAGGCTGCTTCCTTGGCGGCATAAGCGCCAAATACGCGGGCCAATTGTCCTGCCGGGGCCGCTGCAATTTGCGCCAGCTTGGTTGCCGGTGCCTGCACAAGGCCCACAATCTTCGCGCGCAGTTCGTCCAGCGATGGCAATTCGGCCAGCGCCTTCACCCCTGCGATGTCGAGGACCATATCCCCCATGCCGCCGCCAACGATTTCAAGTTTGTCGTTGGTCTTGGCAAATTCCACGACGATCTTTGCTGCCGACACCGGATCAGTGCTGGTGGCAAGCGCCGTCGGACCGGTCAGCATGTCGCTGATGCCGGTATAGGGCGTGTCCGCGAGCGCGATTTTGGCAAGCCGATTCTTTGCGACCTTAAAGCTCGCGCCGCCGTCACGCATCTTGGTACGCAGCGCCGTCGACTGTGCGACGGTCATGCCGAGGTTGCGGGTGATGATCACCGCTCCGGCCTGCGACAAGGTGGCGTGCAGCGAAGCGACCGATTCGGCCTTTTCGTTGCGGTCCATGCCATTTCTCCACTCATGTCCGACCGCTTTGTGGGCGGGCGGACGGTTCACGTCAGGGCGGCCCGGACCGGGGCGTGTGCACAGCACTGCCCCAGCCTTGCGGCCGCCATTCATTGTCCGTGGGGAAAGTCATGCTGCCGGTCAGGGCAGCCATAGCCGACGCACATGATGCAAACGGCAACGTAAAGACATGTCCCCGTCTCGGCAGGACGATTAAGCGGGTAACCCGCACCTGCTGTCTCGGACGGTGACGACGGGCAAGCCCGTCGGTCGAGGGGCGCTCTAGCGGCTGTGCGCGCAATGTCAACGGTGCTGCGCCACGGACATCAGCATTTGTGCCATGCCGGCCGTGGCGGGCAGGGCGAAAATTGGACTGGCAATTGTCCGTGCTTTGTCGTTTATTGCCGCCAACGGTTAAAACATCTCAGATCATAACAAGGGGGCTTGTTCATGCGTAATTTTCACCACGCCCGCATTGGGATTCTCGCAGGCGCGGCGGTGGCGGCCCTGATGGCGACACCGCAGGCCAGCGCGCAGAATGCGCCGCCGGCACCGACAGCCACCAGCGACGATGACAGCCGCGACATCATCGTCACCGGCTCGCGCATCCGTCGTGACCCGAACGACAGCGCGCTGCCGCTGCAAGTGCTGACGAACGAAGATTTTCTGCGGGAGGGTATCAGCAGCCCGGAACAGCTGATTTCCTATCTGTCGACCAACGGCAATGGCGCGGACAATCTCGCTTCCAACGCCGACGTGACGAGCGGCGCGCAACGGGGCACCAACGGCCTGTCTGCGGCCAATCTGCGCGGTCAGGGCGCGTCGGCGACGCTGGTCCTGCTCAACGGTCGCCGCGTCGCGGCGCACGGCCTCACGGGGTCGGCGGTGGACGTCAACCAGATCCCCTTTGCCGCCATTGAACGCGTCGAAGTGCTCAAGGACGGTGCATCGGCCATCTACGGCACCGATGCGATTGGCGGGGTGATCAACTATATCACGCGGACGGATTTCAACGGCGTTGAGCTGGAGGGGTTCACCGACATTACCGAGGCGGGCGGCGGCAACATTTATCGCCTTTCGGGCATCGCCGGGTGGGGCGACCTCGAAGAGGATGGTTTCAACATCATGGGCGCGGTCGCCTATCGGTGGGCGAAC